>CAYMUD010000035.1:0-10118 GCA_964393495.1 uncultured Clostridia bacterium
ATGAATTATCCTCCAAATTATGTTATCATATCAGTAGATTTATGATACCTAATTTGGAGGATTGATTTTTTTGAATTTCATTATATATTTACTAGATGTCAAACTGCTTGTAGATTTAGGATTTAAAAAAGGGAATAGATTTTTTAGAAAATTAGCAGCAGAAGAGGTTGAAAAGAATATAAGAAGGCTGGAAAAAGATTTAATTAATATGCAAATTTTTTTAGTTACTAAACTAATCCTGTATATTATAGTTCTTTTAAGTGTTTTGATTATAAATAGGTTTATGCTTGATTCGGCTATACCTTTATTTTTAATTAGCAGTATTTACCTTCTCTTATTTGTGTTATTTGTACATAGAATGATTAAGTGGATTTTATTGTATAGAAATAATAAAGAGTTAATAAAACAGTATTTCCCTAAATATCTAGATGCAAAGAAAAAGAAAAGCAATAAAGAAGCTTTGGCAATTCTTATTAGTAGTTATGTAGATAAGAAGATTATAGATAAAGCTGAAGAAAAAACAGGAATTAAAAAGATTGCATATAGAGTATTTAATAAATTTAAAAAGAAAAGCAATAAAATTCAAGAAGAACAAGAAAATCTTTGTAGAGATGCAGTAGAGGAGATAAGTAAAAAAATCAATGAAATTTTGAAAAAGAAAGCAGTACTTTATTGTTTAACATTTCTCTTGTACCTTTTGATTATTTTTTTATCAAATGAATTTGTTCTCAAATATTATTACGAAGGAAATGGAATATCAGCTGTAATTTATCCATTTAAATATATTTTGAATTCGTATCTTTTTAATTGATTTGTATTTGATTAAAATAGTTGATAATTAATAAAATAGGAGTTTTTATGAATAAAAATGTATTGTTAGTTTTTTTGATTTTCATTATTTCAGCATTAACACCTTTTATTATTATGATTATTACCGAAAGGAAAAAGAATGTATAAAATACTTATTTATTTAATTTATTTTTCTTTCTATTCTATTTTAATATTAATTTTAGGAAAAGGTGGTTTAAAACAAACAGAGACAATTGAGGATTTCTTTATTGGTGGAAAGTCAATGAAGCTTTTTCCTTCAATATTTACATTTACTGCAACTTGGTTTAGTATTGCGTCTATGGTAGGTTTTACAGGCTCAGTTTATGTTTCAGGTTATGAAGTTGTTTTGATGTCAGTGGTTGGATGGTTTTTAGGCGCTGGATTTCTAGTTTTAATAGTAGATAGTATAAGAGAGTACGATTTAATAACTATACCTGAGTTTTTTTATAAAAGATATAATTCAAAAGGACTTCAAATTTTTGGCGGTATTACTATTGTTTTTTGCTATATTATGTATATGATAATTCAAATTACTGGTTTTGGGGTAGTTATATCAAAACTCTTAGAGATAAATTATTCTATGGCAATTTTTATGATTTATATATTTATCATATACACAACCTATGGTGGTTTTTTTTCTGTGGTTAAAACAGATACTATAAATATAATAATTACTATTATAGGAGTATTGATATCGGCATTTTTTATAATTAATAAGTTTAATTCTGTATTGGAAATTAATATTTTTGCTTCTGAAATAATAAACAAGGACAATAAAGCTTTTTTAGATTTTGAAATACCTCTTCCAATGATTATATCCACTTCTTTTGCTTGGGGATTAGGATTAGCTGTTAATCCTCAATACCTAATCAGGATATCGTCTACTGATACATCTATAACTGCTAAAAAAATGATTTCTTACTCGGTATTGATACTGGCGCTTTTATATTTTTTGCTTTCATTAGTTGGGGTAGGTGGTAGAGTTTTATCTCCTGAGCTTTATAATAATATCCACGTAGATGAGGTTTATTCTTTTTTAATTAATAATACAATATATACGAAATTAAGTGGTTTTATTTTGATAGGGATAACTGCAGCAGCAATTTCATCGATTAATTCACAACTTTTAATAATATCGAGTGGTTTAATGATAGATGTTGTTAAAAATATATATACTAAACCTATTCATCAAGAGTTGGTGCTGAATATATCTAGGTTTTTTATTATTCTAGCTGCAACTGTTAGTCTCTTACTTTCTTTTACTCCACCTTCTAGCTTATTGATATATGGTTCTATAATATGGTCTATTTTTTCCATTACATTCTTTTTGCCTATATATTTAGGTAGCTTTTGGAAGAAAGCAAATAAAACAGGGGTTATAGCTTCAATTGTAAGTGGTTTGACTGTAATGATGTATTTCTTATTTAAATCTGGTTTTTTTGACAGTAATTATTCTATGCATCCAGTAATTCCATCATTTATTTCAGCTTTGTTATTTTTCTATGTATTTACGATTATTGGAGATAAGTATGAAAATAAAACTTGATATTGAAAATAAAATCATATTTCCTTTATTGTTACTTATTATTCTTCCTATAATTTTCTTTAGCCTAATATCCTATTATAATTCTTATCAAATGTTGTCAGAAAAACAAATCGATCATATGGATAATCTTATTGATAATATTGAAATCATATATCTTAAGGATGGTAAATATGACACTAATTCTTTATCATCAAATAGTTTTGATGAGGCATATGACTTGGAAATTATAAATAGCAATGAATTTAGTCTTTCTGAAGAAACTTCGGGTTCTATTATAAATGACAATGAAATAATTTCCTTTAAAAAAATTTCAAACAATAAAGGATATATAGTGTTAAGGTATAATAAAGAAAATTTTATTGAAGAACTATTTTATTTTCAAAAGAATTCAATAATAATTGCCATTATTTCTATGTTTGTTTCTGCACAAATAATAATAATTCTTATATTTAACATAACAAAACCGATAAAAGATTTAACAAAAAAGTGTAAAGATATTGAAAGAGAAGAATACAATACTTTTGAACCTTCACATAGAAATGATGAATTAGGATTGCTTTCGAATTCTTTAAATAACATGATGGAAACTATCAATCAAAGAACTGAAAGGATTAAGTATCTAAATTATATAAATGAAAAAATTATTAAAAATGCTCCTACAGCATTATTTTTAATAAATCAGTATAATAAAATTTACAAAAATAATAAAATGGGAGAGAAACTTGTCAAATTGGATTTAAAGGAAGAAAATACATCCTTAAGTTTAGTAGATTTTTTGAAGGAAGATAATAAAAACAACGTATATGAATTTAACAGTTTGGAAAACAAAAAATATTTTTTGGATTTAAACTCTTCTGAGATAAAAAATTTTGGAAGTATAGTAAGTATAAATGATATAACAGAGCGTAGAGAAATGGAATTGAAAATGGACCATATGAACAAGATGTCTTCATTAGGAAGAATTGCAGCAAGCATTGCTCATGAAATAAGAAATCCATTGACAGGTATAAGAGCTGGCGTACAAGTGTTATATAAAAGAAGCGAAAAAAGTGATATGGAAATATATCATTCTCTTATTAATGAAATAGATAGAATGAATGAATTGGTAAGCGAGATATTGAATTATTCAAAAATTAATAAATCTAAAAAGATTAAATGTGATTTATATGAAGTTCTTGCATCTAGCTTAGATTTATATAAGGATAGTATTTCAAGTTTGAAAATAGAATATAAGCTTGGTAAAAAACCTAAATATGTAATGGCTTTAATTGACCCAAATCAAATGAAACAAATTTTCATGAATATTATTTCAAATTCTCTAAACGCTATGGATAAACCTAAAAAAGAACTTTCAATCTATGTTTACAACACTAACTTTGATTATAATTCTAAAAGGATAAATATAGTTATTAAAGATAATGGTAAAGGGATAGAAAAGGAAAATATGGCCAAAATATATGATCCTTTTTATACAAATCATAAAAAAGGGGTAGGTCTGGGCCTTTCAGTAGTAAAAAAACTTGTTGATGAGAATAGTGGAAAAATAGATATTAAAAGTGAATATCGGATTGGAACGTCCGTTAAATTAATTTTCGAGGTGATATAAATTGAGTAGGATATTAATTATTGATGATGAATCAAGTATTAGATTAACTTTAAAAGAAGGATTAAAAGATTTTGGTCATAAGGTAAAAACTGCTAAGAATTCAAAAGAAGCATATGAAATTAATAATAATTTTATACCTGAACTTATCATATTAGATTTGAATTTAGGATTTGAAAGTGGAATGGATTTAATAGATACTTTGAATCAAAATAATCCGCGAGTTCAAATTATAATATTAACAGCATATGGTGATATTAAAACTGCAGTTTCTGCTGTGAAAAAAGGAGTTTTTGATTTTATAAACAAACCTTTGGATATTGATGAATTAGAATATGTAATAGAAAAAGCTCTTGATTTGAAAATAATGAAAAGTAAAATTTATTTGCATGAAAAAGAAAAAGAATTGAATAAAATGAACTTTATCGGTGATTCATTAGCTATGAAAAAAGTTTTTTCGAATTTATCAAAAGTTTCTAAAATGAAAGATGTAACCGTATTAATTAAGGGGGAGTCAGGAACTGGAAAAGAATTAGCTGCAGAATATGTTTATAAAAAAAGTCCCAAATATAATAAACCCTATATAAAGATTAATTGTGCAGCTTTACCAAACAATCTTGTAGAAAGTGAACTATTTGGATATGTAAAAGGGGCATTTACAGGAGCAGAATCTCAAAAAATAGGATTGATAGAAGCTGCCAATGAGGGTACAATATTTCTTGATGAAATTGGTGAGATATCAAATGAAATTCAAGCAAAATTGCTTAGGGTAATTGAAAACAAGAAACTTATGAGAGTAGGTAGCGTTAAAGAAATCCCAGTAGATGTTCGGATTATTGCAGCAACAAATATAAACCTTGAGGATGCTATAGAAAATGGTTCATTTAGGAAAGATTTATACTATAGATTAAATGTTTTTCCAATTGAAATTCCACCTTTAAGAAATAGAAAAGATGATATTAAGGCACTTGTAGATTTTTTCTTGGAAAAGAATTCAAAAAAATTCAACAAGGTAATTAAAGCTTCTGAATCTTTTGTGAAAGAAGCTAAAAAATATAATTGGCCTGGTAATGTTAGAGAACTCAAGAACATAATAGAAAGGATATGTATTATTTCAGATAATAAAATCCTTACAGAAAGAGATTTTATCGCTTCTAACAATAAAAGTAATATTGATATGTGTGAAGTAGATAATTTTAAAATACATCAAAACTTTGATTTAGAAAATGAATTAAGTAAAATAGAAAAGGAATATATTCAAAAAGCAATTGAAGAATCAAGTAACAACATAACTAAAGCTAGTGAAAAACTTAATATATCAAGATATTCTTTAATGAGAAGAATAGAAAAATACAACTTATAATGTTTGTTTTCGCACACTAGTGCGAATTTGAACTTGAAAATTGTGCGATATCAAACAGCTAATGCCTGGGAAACAGCTATAAGCTGTTTTTTTTTATGGCATAAGTTTTGCAACTATATTAAACAAATACATTATATGGAGGTAATAAATGAGTACTAAAGAAAAGGTCAAAGTTACACCAACTGAAGAAGAGAAATCAGGTGGAATAGTAAAAAAATTGAAAACAATGGGACCTGCTGCAATAGTAACAGCAGCATTTATAGGTCCGGGAACTGTAACTACTGCATCTATTGCAGGGGCTAACTATGGATATGCATTAATATGGGCAATGGTATTTTCAGTGTTTGCTACTATTATTTTACAAGAAATGGCAGCGAGATTAGGTATAGTTACTCGTAAGGGTCTAGGAGAAGCTTTAAGAGAACAATTCGAAAATCCAGTTGCTAAAATGATAAGTATCTTTTTAGTTGTATCTGCTATAGGTATAGGTTGTGCAGCCTATGAAACTGGTAATATTCTTGGTGGAGCACTAGGCTTACAAGCTGTAACCGGAATTTCTATGAATATTTGGGGACCTTTGATGGGGATTGGAGCATTCATTCTCTTGTATACAGGTAGTTATAAACTAGTTGAAAAGTTCTTAGTTGGACTAGTGGTTGCAATGAGTTTGATATTTATAACAACAGCAATAATAGTAAAGCCAGATTTATCTCTTATAGCAAAAGGATTAATACCATCAGTACCTGAAGGATCTTTGTTTATTGTAATAGCTTTAATAGGAACGACTGTAGTACCTTACAACTTATTTTTACATGCATCTGCGGTTCAAGAAAGATGGAAGGATGCTTCTGGTATTAAAGAATCTAAGGCAGATATATTAGTTTCTATGATTTTAGGTGGACTTATAACTATGGCTGTTATAATTACAGCATCTGCTGCATTTTTCGGAACTGGAATAGCAATAACAAATGCAGGAGAAATGGCACAACAACTTGAGCCTTTACTAGGGTCTTGGGCTAAAAACATATTTGCTTTTGGTTTATTTAGTGCTGGTCTTTCATCAGCTGTTACAGCACCTTTAGCTGCGGCATATGCTACATCAGGTGCCTTAGGTTGGAAAAAAGATATGAAAGATAAAAAGTTCAGAATAATATGGATGACTGTACTTGCAATAGGTATAATATTTTCAGGATTAGGATTAAAACCTATTAGTGCGATTATATTTGCTCAGGTAGCAAATGGTATATTACTACCTATAATAGCAGTATTTTTACTATATATTATGAACAACAAGAAAAGACTAAAGGAACATGTAAATTCAAAAACATCAAATGTTTTAGGCTTCATAGTTGTATTAGTTGCTATAGGTTTAGGATTAAGAAGTTTATTGAGTGTAATGGGAGTTATATAAAAAATATAGGAGCAGATTTATCTGCTCCTGTTTAACAAATTAGAATAGGAGTGATAAGAATGAAGATAGATTTAAACAGTGATTTAGGAGAAAGCTATGGTGCTTACAAAGTAGGCATGGATGGCGAGATCCTAAAATATGTATCATCAGTAAATATTGCCTGCGGATTTCACGCTGGTGATCCTATGGTTATGGATAAGACGGTTGAAATAGCAATAGCTAATAATGTTAAAATAGGAGCGCATCCTGGATTACCGGACTTAATGGGTTTTGGAAGAAGGATAATGAATGTTTCAACAGAAGAAGTTAAAAACTATATGGTTTATCAAGTGGGAGCTTTAATGGCTTTTGTTAAAAAAAGAGGAGGGACTTTGAATCATGTAAAACCTCATGGTGCTCTTTATAATATGGCTTCTAAGGATAAAAAACTTGCAGATGCAGTAGTTGAAGCGGTCAAATCTATAGACGAAAACCTTATTTTATTTGGGCTTCCTAATTCAGAAGTAGAGAAATCTGCATTAGAACATAATATTAAATTTAAAAATGAAGTTTTTGCAGATAGAGGATATACAGACCAAGGACTATTAGTTCCTAGAAATGAGCCAGGCGCTTTTGTAGAAGGAGCTAAAAACTGTGCTGAAAGAATAGCAACAATGGTTAATAAAAAAGAGGTTATGAGCGTTAACAATAATCCTGTAAGAATAACAGCAGATACAGTATGTGTTCATGGGGATAATTTGAAATCTTTAGAGTTTGTTAAAGCACTTAAAGTTAAGCTTGAAAATATAGGTTTTAAAATTGAAGGTTAAGGAGTTTAGTATGATACCAAATATTAATTTAATAAGCGACAGCTCAATAGAGATACTATTTCCTACTGAAATTAATCAGGATATAAATAAAAAAATCAGGATACTAACCAAAGTTATTAATGAAAAAATGGGTAATGATATTGTAGATATAATACCAGCATATCATAATATATTGATAAATTTTGATTGTCTTAAAACAAATTCTCGTGTTTTTTATAATAAAGTCAAAAAAATTATTGCTAGTCCTTTAAACGAAGAAACTTATAAAAAAGAGGTAGTGGAGATCCCAGTATGTTACGAAAAACCTTTCAGCCTGGATATTGAAAATGTATGCAAAGCTAATAACATTTCAAAAGAAGAATTGATAAAAAAACATACATCTCCTGACTATTTAGTGTATATGATAGGTTTTACACCAGGATTCCCTTATTTAGGGGGTATGGATAATTCTATTTCAACACCCAGAAAAAAACAACCAAGAACTAGTATTCCTGCTGGTTCTGTTGGTATAGCAGGATCTCAGACGGGTATTTATCCAATAGAAAGTCCAGGAGGTTGGCAAATAATAGGACAAACTCCTTATAATTTGTTTGATCCAGATAGGAATCCAGCAGTACTGATTGAGGCTGGGCAGTATATTAGATTTAGAAGTATATCGAAAGATGAATTTAAAAGTATAGTTGAAAATTTGGAGGTTAATAATGGGAAGTTTTAGAATATTAGAAAACGGATTATTTTCAACAATACAGGATCTTGGAAGATTTGGCTATCAAGCAAAAGGCATAACAGTATCAGGTGCAATGGACCAGATATCTCTTAGGTTAGCTAATATACTCGTAGGAAATGATGAAAACTTTCCCTGTATAGAAATGACCCTAAAGGGAGAAAAAATACTTTTTGAATCTGACGCAGTAATTGCGATTACAGGTGCTGATATGAGTTTTAAAATAAATGGGAAAAATATTGATATTAACAAAACAATTTTTATTAATTCTGGGGACATATTAGAAAGTGGATTTTCTAAAGATAAAAAATTATCCTATTTAGCAGTAAAAGGTGGCTTTAAAATAAAAAAGGTTCTAGGGAGTTATTCTACTTTTTTGAGAGCTAAAATTGGTGGTTATAAAGGAAGAAGACTATTAAAAGGAGATTTAATTGAATTTCCAGATCTTGAAGAATCTTTTTCAAAGGCTATAAGTGTTGATGAATCAATAATTAAAGAAATTTATAAGGATAAAAAAATAAGCTTTACATATAGTAGTGAAAAAAATAGATTTACACAATCTGGAATAGAAACATTTACTAATTCAAGTTATAAAATAGAAAATGATTCAGATAGAATGGGCTATAGGTTTTCAGGTAATACTGTAGAGCATAAAACTGATGGAGATATAATTTCAGGAGGAATTAATTTTGGTACAATTCAAGTGCCGGGAGAGGGAAACCCAATTGTTATGATGGCTGATAGACAAACAACTGGTGGATATACAAAAATAGGTCAAGTAATATTGGCAGATCTTCCTTATTTAGCACAAAAAAAACCTCAAGAGTCGGTAAAATTTAAAGCAGTAGAGTCAAAAGAAGCTGTAAAATTATGGGTTGATATCAATAAAAAAATAGAAAACTGGAAAAATGGTATAGAATACAACTACCATAAGGTAAAAACATATAAAAGATATAATATAAGAATAAATAATAAGTCTTATAATTTAAAAGCAATGGAGGTATAATTTGAACTATTCAAACAAAACACCCGAAGAAATGCGGTTATTGATAAGAAACAAAGATTTTAATAAAGCAACATCTGGTATATCACCTGGTTATGCTCAAGGCAATTTAGTTATTTTACCAAAAAAATTTGCATATGACTTTCTTCGTTTTGCCTATAGAAATCCCAAACCTTGTCCCTTGCTATATGTATCAGATCCTGGAGAGAAAAATTTGGATATAGTTGCCAAAAATTCTAATATTTATACTGATATTGGAAACTATAATATTTACGTAGATGGGAAATTAGAAGAAAATATTTCCAGTGCTGAAGATTATTATGAAGATGATTTTGTTGCTTTCATTATAGGATGCAGCTTTACATTTGAATCAGAATTATTGAAAGAAAAAATTGAGATACCCCATATAGTAAAAAAGAAAAATGTTGCAATGTATGATACAAATATAAAACTTAAAGGTAGTGGAGTTTTTAATGGTAATATGGTAGTTTCAATGAGACCTATAAAGTCTAAGGATATTACTAAAGCTGTAATGATAACCTCTAGATTCTCAAGTGTACACGGTTCACCAGTTCATATTGGAAATCCAGAAGAGATAGGTATAGCTGATATTAGTAATCCGGATTATGGAGAATTTGCGGGAATAGAAAAAGATGAAGTGCCTGTGTTTTGGGCTTGTGGTGTAACACCACAAAATGCAATTAAAAAAAGCAAGATTCCATTTGCTATAACTCATGGTCCGGGACATATGTTTATAACAGATATAAAAAATAGTGATTTGGTTAATTATTAAGCAAGAGTTTTTAAACTAATTTAAATATAGTAATT
>CAYMUD010000036.1:0-10084 GCA_964393495.1 uncultured Clostridia bacterium
TAGGATTTTTGAAAACAGTTACATTAGCGGCTATAATAATTATGGTTTTGGTATTAGGGATACCTCTATTCGACACATTTTTTGCAATAATTAGGAGAATAAAAAACAAAAGATCTATTATGGAAGCAGACAGAGGACATGTACACCACAGACTTCTTGCTAAAGGATTTACACAAAGACAGACGGTAATCATACTATATATAGTAAGTATAATATTTGGAGCAGCAGCTATAATCTTTGCAGATTCAGATCCCTTAGAAGGTATTCTTGTAATAGGAGCTGTTTCTGTAATAATTGTATATGCTGGTATGAAATTCGGTATTATATCAAAGGTTAAGGAAAAAGATAAAGATAAAGACGAGGAGTAAATATGGATGAAAAAAAGATTAAAGTTATGACTGTATTTGGAACCAGACCTGAAGCAATAAAAATGGCACCTTTAGTAAAAGTCATGGAAAACAGTGAAAAAATAGATCATAGAACCTGTGTTAGTGCTCAACATAGAGATATGTTGGATCAGGTTTTAGATATTTTTAATATTAACCCAGATTTTGATTTAGATATATTTGAGCATGGTCAGAGCCTTACCCAGATAACTAGTCGAACTATGGAAGGTATGGAAGGAGTTTTCAAAACTTTTGAGCCTGATATAATTTTAGTTCAAGGAGATACTACAACTGTATTTTCAGGAGCATTAGTGGGATTTTACCACAAGATAAAAATAGGACATGTAGAAGCAGGACTTAGAAGTGGCAATTTAATGTCTCCATATCCTGAAGAGGCAAATAGAAAGCTTACAGGAGTAATCACCAACTTTCATTTTGCACCTACAAAAGAGTCAAAAGAAAACTTGCTTAAGGAAGGATATGATGAAAAACTAATTCATATAACCGGCAACACTGTAATAGATGCACTATTTGAAGTGATAGATGATGAATATAAATTTGAAGATAAATTTCTTAAAGATATAAACTTTAATAATAGAATACTACTCCTTACTGCTCATAGAAGAGAAAATCTGGGGAGACCAATGGAAAATATCTTTAAAGCTGTAAAAAGAATTGTTGAGGAGCATGAAGATGTAGAGCTTATATACCCTGTACACTTAAATCCTAAGGTAAGAAAAATAGCAGACAATATATTGAAAGATGTTAATAGAGTTCATCTTATAGAGCCCTTGGATTACGTACCTTTTGCAAATCTTATGAATAAATCTCATATTATTGTAACTGATTCTGGAGGAATTCAAGAGGAAGCACCTTCCCTAGGGAAACCCGTAATAGTTGTAAGAAAAGAAACGGAACGTCCAGAAGGAATTAAAGCCGGTACAGCTAAACTAGCTGGAACAGATGAGGAAAAAATATATAAAATATTAAATGATTTATTGAATAATCAAAACTCATATAAAAAAATGGCAAATGCAGTAAATCCTTACGGAGACGGCAAATCAGCCAATAGAATTAAAGATATAATTTTAGAAAGTTTATTATAGTATGAAAATATGGTAAAAGGTATATTTGCAAAGAGAAGATAATGCGTCTTATTCATAGATGAAAATCTATTGAAAAAGACGCATTTTTAATTTGAATTTAAAATACTAAATGTTACAAAAAAGAAATAAAAAAGGTTTATATTTAATTTATAAGAAAAAATTATTAAAAAATTCTATTTAATATTGATTTTTGTCTTTAAATAGTATAACATATTAAGAAATCGTAAAAAATGGTGGTGGAAATTATGAGTATAGGATTACCTGAGAAAAAAGGTTTGTATAATCCTCAAAATGAAAAAGATGCCTGTGGTGTCGGATTTATCGTTAATTACAAAGGTGAAAAAAGCTATAATATTGTAAAAAAAGGAATAGAAATATTAAAAAATATGGAACACAGAGGTGCTTCTGGTAATGACCCAAATACTGGAGATGGTGCTGGAATTCTTACCCAAATACCTCATGAATTTTTTAAAATCCAATGTCTTAATGACGGAATAAATTTGCCTCAAGAAGGAAGGTATGCTGTAGGTATGATTTTTTTGCCTAAAGAACCTGCTCTAAGGTTTCAATGCGAAGGCATTACGGAAAGAGTGATAAGGGAAAAAGGATTTGATACCTTGGGTTGGAGGTTTGTGCCTACTGATAATACACATATTGGAGAAACAGCTAGAGGAACAGAGCCCGTTATTAGACAAATTTTTGTAGAAGACACAAAGGAACTTGGAGAAGAGGAATTTGAAAAACAACTTTTCATAATAAGAAAAATTATAGAAAATGAAGTTGAAAAACTGGTGAAAAGAAATAAAGAATATTTTTATATATGTTCTTTGTCTTCAAAAACCATAATATACAAAGGACTTCTTTTGGCTAATCAAATAGAAAAATATTTTTTAGACTTAATAGATTTAAACTATAAAAGTTCAATATCACTAGTACATCAAAGATTCAGTACAAATACTTTTCCTACTTGGGATTTAGCTCAGCCTTTTAGATATTTAGCTCATAATGGAGAGATAAATACAATAAAGGGGAATAGAAACTGGATGAATGCTAGAGAAGGGATAATAACATCAGAAGTATTTGGTAGTGAAATTAAGAAAATTTATCCAATACTTCAAAAAGGAAAAAGTGATTCTGCTTCCTTAGACAATGCTTTTGAATTTATTAGAGCTAACGGTAGAAACAATCCTCATACCCTAATGATGTTGATACCGGAAGCTTGGGAAAATGACGACATAATGGATATAAAGAAAAAAAGTTTTTATGAATATCATGCATCAATGATAGAGCCTTGGGATGGACCCGCGGCTGTGCTTTTTTGTGATGGCAATCAAGTAGGAGGAACTTTAGATAGAAACGGCCTCAGACCTGCGAAATATGTAATAACAAAGGATAATGAAGTAGTTATGGCATCGGAATTTGGCGTTTTAAATATCAAACCTGACAGTATAATAAAAAAGGGAAGATTAAAGCCTGGGGAAATGATTTTAATAGATATTAATGAAAAAAAGATCTACTTTGACGACGAATTAAAAGAAAAGGTTTGTTCTATAGTAGACTATCCTAAGATTGTTGAAGAAAAAAGAATCTTACTTAATGATATTGGAGAAAAAGAAAATCAAAACGGTGAAATAAATTTTCAAAATCTAAAAGAAAAACAGATAGAATTTGGGTATTCAAAAGAAGATATAAATTTGATAATTAGAAATATGGCTGAAAATGGAAAAGAACCAATAGGGTCTACAGGAAATGATACGCCTCTAGCTATTTTATCAAAAGAACCTCAGCTTGTATTTTCATATTTTAGACAGTTATTTGCTCAAGTTACAAATCCTGCTGTAGATCCTATTAGAGAAGGGTTTATAATGTCTTTAATGAATTTTATAGGATCCCAAGAAAATATGCTCAGTATTAATAATATAGAAAATCAGTATATGGTCATAGATACACCTATAATAGATAATTGGGAGATTAAGAAAATAAATGGACTTAAAAATCATCAGATTAAATCTACAATAATTCCAATGACTTTTAAAATAGACGACGGTATATCTGGATTTGAAAGAGCATTAAATACCTTATATCATAGAGCAGTTCATAAGATAGAAGAAGGCTACAACATAATTATACTATCAGACAAGAAAACCGACGGATATAATGGAAGCATACCTTCTTTATTGGCTGTTTCATATCTGCATAATAAACTTATCAAAGAGAAATTAAGGTCTAAAATATCTATAATAGTAGAAAGTGCTGATGCTAGAGAAACAACCCACTTTGCACTTTTAATTGCTTACGGAGCAAGTGCGGTAAATCCGTATTTGGCAATAGAGTCGATAAAAAAACTTGTAAAAGAAAAAAGTATTACAATAGATGAAAATAAAGCAGTAATAAACTATATCGAAGCTGCATCAAAAGGATTAGCAAAGATACTGTCAAAAATGGGAATATGTACAGTTCAAAGTTATCATGGTTCGCAGATGTTTGAAATACTAGGATTAAATGATAATTTTGTAGATGACTTTTTTCCTGGTACAACTTCCAACATAGGAGGAGTAGGTTTAGAAGATATAGTTGAAGATGTAATTATTAAACACAAACAAGCATATGGAGAAGAAAAAGAGCAAAAAAACAAGGATTTACCTACAGGAGGATTGTATAAATACAGAAAAGATGGTGAATTCCACCTTTTTAATCCAAAATCAATAAAATCACTTCAGGAAGCTGTTAAAAATAATGATTATAAAGCATATAAGAGGTATGCAAAATTAATAGATAATCAAGATAAAAACCCTACAACTTTAAGGAGTTTACTTCAATTTAAAAACATGAAATCAATACCTTTAGAAGAAGTAGAACCTGAATCTGAGATAATTAAGAGGTTTTGTAGTGGAGCTATGTCTATAGGATCTATAAGCAAAGAAACCCATGAAGCAATAGCTGTAGCTATGAATAGTATAGGAGCTAAAAGTAATTCAGGTGAAGGAGGAGAAGACAAAAGCAGAATTAAGTCTAAAAAAAGTTTGAACAATAAAAATAGTTCAATTAAGCAGGTAGCCTCTGGTAGGTTTGGAGTAACAATGGAGTATTTAAACTCTGGAGAAGAAATACAGATAAAAATATCTCAGGGAGCTAAACCGGGAGAAGGAGGACATCTTCCTGGAGAAAAAGTAAGCAAATATATAGGTAAAATAAGACATTCTTTACCGGGAATAGACTTGATTTCACCACCACCACATCATGATATATATTCAATAGAGGATCTGTCTCAACTTATTTTTGACTTGAAAAATGCTAATAAAGATGCAAGGATTAGTGTAAAGCTTGTATCGAAAGAAGGAGTAGGTACTGTCGCAGCAGGAGTAGCCAAGGCTCATGCTGATATGATTTTGATAAGTGGCCATGATGGAGGTACTGGAGCATCGCCTCTCTCGTCTATAAGAGGAGCTGGCATACCTTGGGAAATAGGATTAAGTGAAGTTCACCAAGTTTTATTGGTTAACAACCTTAGAGGTAAAGTATCTCTGCAAGTAGATGGTCAGCTTAAAACTGGAAGAGATATAGTAGTGGCCTGTTTATTGGGGGGAGAAGAATTCAGTTTTTCCACATCTATATTAGTAACACTAGGTTGTGTTATGTGTAGAGAATGTCACAAAAATAAGTGTCCTGTTGGAATAGCTACTCAAGATAGAAAATTAAGAGAAAAGTTTACAGGGGATCCTGAGCATACAGTAAATTATTTGAGATTTTTAGCTAGAGAAATACGAGAATATATGGCTTTGCTGGGATTTAGAACTATTAATGAAATGGTAGGCAGAATAGATAAACTGGAAAAAAAGAAAGAAATAAATCAGAAGAAATGTAAGAAAATAGACTTTTCTAAAATACTTTACAGGCCGGACCTTCCCAGCAGAGTTATGACATATAAATCTAAAAATCAGAGACATAACTTAAATGAAGGATTAGATAATAAATTGATAGAAAAAAGCAAATCTTTCTTTATAGACAGAAAAAAAGTTGAAGGAAGCTTTGAAATACATAACACAAATAGATCCGTAGGGTCTTTGTTAAGCAGTCAAATTATAAAGACATTTCCTAATGAAAAAATTGAAAAAGATACATTAAAATTCAAATTTTTCGGTACTGCAGGACAGAGTTTTGGTGCTTTTACAACTCAAGGAGTTACCCTAATACTTGAAGGAGATGCAAATGACTTTGTTGCAAAAGGCCTATCCGGTGGGAAAATAATCATCAAAAAGCCTAAAAACACAGATTACGGTAAAAGTATAATTGCAGGTAATACCATACTATACGGAAGTACATCAGGAGAACTATATATAAACGGTGTAGTAGGAGAAAGGTTTGCAGTAAGAAACAGCGGAGCTTTAGCAGTAGTTGAAGGCATAGGAAACCATGGATGTGAATATATGACAGATGGTATAGTTGTAATACTAGGAGAAGTAGGTAAAAACTTTGCTGCTGGTATGGGCGGAGGAATAGCTGTAATATTGGATATAGACAATAAAATCCAAAAATCCTGTATAAACAATTCAGTAGAGATAGAAGAATTGAATCAAATAGATATTGAAAAAATAAAAAATATAATATTTAATCATAAAAGATATACAAATAGCACAGTAGCAGAAGAAATTTTAGAAAACTGGAATGAGTATTCAAGGTACTTAAAAAAAGTTATACCTAGTGAATACAAAAAAGCCTTAGAAAAAGATGAAAAATACGAGGATATATATCCTTATTAAGACTTGTATGCCATTGACTTTTTATTTATTATATGCTAGGATTCTATTGATTGGAATTAAGTCGAATGAATAGTTAGGAGGGGTAAATTTGCATTTATCTCTCTTTTTTTAGCTGTGCAAATGTTTTCCTAAATTAAATTTGAAAAAATAGTTAAATATATATATAATAACCACAGCATTAAAGAAAGTTTATAAATAATAAACTAAAAAATTCAAAATATTTTACATATAATTGTAATACTTAGCTAATTAAGATATAATTATCAAGTATATAAAGATAGGAAAGTGTTTGATTTGGATAAAAATAGATTAAAAATAATGCAGGGATTAGTACTAATAACCCAGATAGGAATAGTTATGTTAGTTCCTATTGCCATAGGTTTTTTCCTAGGGAGATTCCTGGATAATTTAATAGGAACAAATTACATTTTTTTATTTATATTTATAATTATTGGAGTTGGAGCAGCATTCCTTAATTTATTTAAAATTGGTCTAAGAGATCAGGATAAAAGGAAGTGAAGCATTGAATCATTCAGTAGAACTAGTATTATCTATAGTTAAAAAAGCAATTACAATACTTGCAGTTCTTATAGCTATATCCTTTATTTTTTTAAATGAACCTATGAGATGGACTTATGGATATATTTTTGGAGGATTAATAGGAATCCTAAATTTTATACTCTTAGCTAGAACAATGGAAAGAGCAGTTGAAATGCCTCCTCATAAGGCACAGGGATATGCTACAGTAAACTACTTTATAAGGTTTATAATAACAGGTGTAGTAATTATAGTTGCACTAAAAGCAGATTATATAAATGCCCTAGCAGCTGTAATAGGAATAGTATTAATTAAGTTAATAATCCTTGTCACAAACTTATTTAGCGATAAGGAATATTATAAAAGAATATTCAGGAGAAAGGGGGAAAATTGATGGATGGTGGCTTTGGCCCAACAGTCGTATTTGAAATAGCAGGAATACAGGTAACTGAGACAGTTACTGTCACCTGGTTTATTATGGCTGTCTTAACTGTTTTCTCAATATTAGTTACAAGAAATTTGAAAAAAGTGCCTGGACCTCTTCAAAGTATGGTGGAAGCTTTAGTTGAAGCTGTTAACAATCTTACTGCTCAAACAATGGGAGAGGACAAAATGGGATTCGCCCCATATATGGGAACACTATTAGTCTTTTTATCAATAGCTAACCTTATAGGACTTATAGGGATGAGACCTCCAACAGCAGATGTAAACACAACTATGTCATTGGCAATGATAACCTTCATATTAGTTCACATTAGTGGAGCTAGAAGTAAAGGAGTAGGAGGATATCTTAAAAGTTTTACGGAACCTTTAGCACCTTTACTACCACTAAATATTATTGGTGAGTTAGCAAACCCAATATCACTAGGATTTCGTTTATTCGGAAATATAGTAGGTGGATTGGTTATTATGAGTTTGTTGTATGGAGGATTAGCGAGTCTTAGTGCATCATTGTTAGGATCGTCAGCACCACCGATATTAAGCGCAGGTGTACCGGCAGTATTACACGTATATTTTGATATGTTTGCCGGAGTATTACAGTCATTTATATTTACTATGCTTACCATGGTATATATAGCAATGGCTATGGATTAACCTGAAAGGAGAAGCAGTATGGAAGTAGAAGTAAACTTTATAGTAAGATTTTTAAACTGGCTTGCTTCTTTCGAGCCTAAGGTATTGGTTTTAGCAGCATCAGCAATAGGAGCTGGACTGGCAATGATAGCTGGAATAGGTCCTGGAATAGGACAGGGATACGCAGCAGGTAAAGGAGCAGAAGCTGTAAGTATCAACAAGAAAAGTTCGAGACAGGTTACTATGGTAATGCTTCTGGGAGCTGCAGTAGCAGAAACCTCAGGAATATTAGCCTTAGTAGTAGCTATTATCATACTTTACGGTAACCCACTGATAGGAATGCAGGGAGCAGGAATTGTTTTAGCAGCATCAGCAATAGGAGCCGGCCTGGCAATGATAGCAGGAATAGGTCCTGGAATAGGACAGGGATATGCAGCAGGTAAAAGTACTGAAATGGTTGGAAGAAGACCAAAACTTCAGTCATCAGTAGTAAGAGTTATGTTATTAGGACAGGCTGTAGCTCAGACTACAGGAATATATGCTTTAATAATAGCCTTAGTACTAATGTTTGCAAATCCGCTATTAAAATTACTTTAGGATGAAAGAAGAAATCAAACAAAAAATAAAACACGATTGAATAGGAGGAAAGATAATGGAACCAATCACTGGAAGAGCTTTAGTTTTAGCAGCGTCAGCAATAGGAGCTGGATTAGCGATGATAGCAGGAATAGGTCCTGGAATAGGACAGGGATATGCAGCAGGTAAAGGAGCAGAAGGTGTAGGAAGACAACCGGAAGCTCAAGGAGATGTTATAAGAACTATGCTTCTTGGAGCAGCAGTTGCGGAGACTACAGGTATCTATGGACTTATCGTAGCATTGATACTACTATTTGCAAACCCATTAATAAATCTATTATAAAATCAACACCATAGTGTTGAAAAATATGAAAAGGAGGCAGCTATATGCTTAAAGCAGGGCTTGTAGAATTTTCCTGGAGTTTTGTTTTCCAGATAGTAAACACCCTAATTTTGTATTTGGTCCTAAAAAAATTCCTTTTCGTCCCCGTTACAAATTTTATTCAGGGAAGACAGGATGAGATAAAAAGTTCTTATGATGATGCTGAAAACTTAAATGAAGAAGCGGAAAGCCTTAAAACAGAGTATGAAAATAAACTTGACAATGTAAAAGAAGAAGGTCAGGAAATCCTCATAGAAGCAAAGAAAAAGGCTGATGAGAGAGGAAATGAAATCATCAAAGAATCTAAGGAACAAGCTGCAAAATTAAAAGAAAAAGCAGAGAAAGATATAGAACTAGAAAAGAAAAAAGCATTAAATGATATGAAAGATGAAATATCAAATATAGCTATGATGGCAGCCTCAAAAGTACTTGGAAATGAAGTCGACAAAAATAAAAACAAAGAACTTGTAGATGACTTTATTAAGGAAGTAGGAGAATCAAAATGGCAGAACTAGTAGCTAAGAGATATTCTCAGGCTTTATTTGAAGTAGGAAAAGAAAATAATAAACTTGAAGAATATTTAGAAGAAATAAAATTCATAGGAGATATATGTAGTGAATACAAAGATTTCTTCGAATTGCTAAAAACTCCTAAAATAAGTATTAATGAGAAAAAAGATGTTTTCGAGGAAACTTTTGAAGGTAAAGTTAGTAAAGAAGTTAATAATTTTATAAAGATAATTTTAGATAAAAGAAGAATTAAAAATATTTTTGAAATAACAAAAGAATATGAAAAACTTGTGGACAAACATAATGGAGTAGTAAAAGCCGATGCTTACACTACAATGCCATTAGATAAAAAAATGCTTGAATCATTAGAAGAAAAACTAAGCAAAACTACAAATAAAAATGTTAAGCTGACAAATAAAATCGATGAAACCTTAATAGGCGGAGTAAAGATAGTCCTTGGAGACAAGGTCATAGATGGTACCATTAAGAAAAAACTTACAAACATCGAAAACAGCTTAAAAAAACTAATAGTGTAAGATAGGGGTGACTAAAAAATTATGAGTTTAAGACCGGAAGAAATAAGCAAAATAATTAAAAAGCAGATTAAAAAATACGAAGAAAACTTAGACGTAGTAGATATTGGTACTGTTATAGAAGTAGGAGACGGTATAGCAAGAATCCATGGTCTTGAAAAATGTATGTCTGGTGAACTCCTTGATTTTGGTAATGATGTTTTTGGAATGGCTCTAAACTT
>CAYMUD010000037.1:0-9961 GCA_964393495.1 uncultured Clostridia bacterium
GGAATGAACGTAAAACATATGACCCATTTTTCAACTACAAAAGACTCTGTAATATTTCCTGAAATAATGAAGGAAGTAGTTAGAACTAAAAAAATAGGAGAACTGGAAGCTTTACTTATAGAGGATGTTTTACTTACAGCAGGTATGCGATGGGATGATAATCCTAAGTTTACTGCTGTATCTGAAGATGGAAATACATATGATTTATCTTTAGAAGACATTCAAAAGTCCTACATAGTAAAAACTCAAAACGAAGTTTTACTTTACTTAGAAAACAATCAAATAATGAAAGGCTTGTTAAGAATAGAAAAATATGAATCTTAAGAAAAAAAGTACTATACAAATAACAATATTTTTATTTACAATATTAGTTACTTTAACATATTCCCTCTACTTAAAGGATTTAATCAATTTTAAATTTCTATCATTTGGTGATTTAAATCCTTACGGAGGTTGGAGTGAGTTGAAATCAGCTTTTATTGATGTTAGCTACAGATTTAGAGGCATATCTAAATCTACTGCATTAACTGCTTCAATTCTTGTAAGCTCCCTATTTGGGGGTAGATTTTTCTGCGGCTTCATGTGCCCTATAGGAGCTCTTCAGGATTTTTTTACATTCATTGGAAGTAAATTAAATATTAAAAAAATAAATATTAAAAATAATATAAATTCAAAACTAATTATTTTAAAATACTTTGTGTTCATAGCTGGTCTAGTATTAAGCATATTAGGATTAGGAAGTTTAGTTTCTCCATATTCACCTTGGCTTGCTTTTTTAAATATAAGTATGGGATTTACTTTAACTCCTGGTACATTTATTTTGATTGCTATACTGCTTTTTTCTCTAACTATACCTAGAATATTCTGCAGATACCTTTGTCCTTTAGGGGCATTCCAAAGTTTGATGTATGCTGTAGGATTTCTAAAAATAAAAAGCAGCTCCAGTTGTAAAAGCTGTAGCTACTGCCTTAAAGAATGTCCAGTTGATATAAAGAATCCTTACGAATCTGGGGAGGTATCTCCAGAGTGTATAAGCTGCTTAAAATGTATGGATAGAAGTTGTATAAGAGGTGATTATTCATATTCTATAAATATATTTAATAGAAGAATAAGTAAGAAAAGCTATATAGCACTTTCTCTCTTGATTTTCATAAGCATCTATGCTTTTTTCCCTTTAATAAATCCCTCTGCTGCTAGTCAGGAAATGTCGGACTTTACTACCCTTAAAGATGGTAGCTATATAGGAACTGGACTAGGTTTTGGTGGACCTATAAGGATTGAACTAAGGATTAATGATGGGGAAATAAAAACTATAGAAGTGCTAAGTCATAGAGAAAGCACTGGATACTATGAAGAAGTTTTTAAGATGAAATCAAGAGAAATAATAGAAAGTCAAAGTTTAAATATTGATGCTGTTAGCGGAGCTACAGCAAGTAGCAAAGCTTTCTTTTCTGCAGTAAAAAGTGCCGTAAGTCAATCATTAGAATATAAAGAACAGGAGTAGTCTATGAAGAAAATAATCCCTGTATCCATAATAGCCTTAGTTATAATACTCGTTATATTGCTTAATAATGATGATCCAAATATCATAATAACTGAGGGTGAAAATTCTCGAAAAATAGAATCAGAGTATATATACTCATACGAAAATTCTCTGACTTTCCCTTCTGTTATTAGAAGCAGTGGAGAAAAACCTGTATCTGTGGAATTTAAAGGTATAGAATTAGCAGAATTTCTGAAATCCCAAAATGTTGATTTAACAAATTCAAATAAAATAACTTTTATTGCATCCGATGGATATCAAATAGCTGTAAACGTCGTAGAAATATTAGAACCTAAAAATGTATATCTTGTGTATGAGATAGACGGAGAAAAGTTAAAACCGAAAAAAAATAATGGTACAGGTCCATTTAGAATAGTAATAAGAAGAGATCCTTTTAGTCAAAGATGGATTAAACATATAGAAGAGATAATAGTTAATTAACTAATATCTCTTCAGATATTTTTTGTCAATATTTTTCCAATACTCTTTATCATTAATAATAACTTTTTCCACGAGAAGTACTGATTTATTATTAAGCCTAACAGTCTTTACTCTTTCAGTGATAAATACCTCTTCATTGTCACCTAATAAATAGCCATTTTCATCCCTTACTTCTTGGATCTTAGGATTCTGTAGAATATCTCTTACCAGCATATTGTCCTGGTTTTTAGATATTTTTATTTTTCCCTTATATCTTCCATCATTACCATCAATTCTAAGACCTACTCCAGCTAAGGCCCCTATAACTCCAATTCCATCACCACCGTGTTCTGATAGATGAATATGAAGCCTTTCAGCAAGGATGTAAGTCTCTTCCTTTGTAATAATTTCTACCTTAGCACGTTTTCCAAAAGCTATGATTTTATTTTTGTCATATAAATCTTCTTTAACTATACATAACCCTGGATCTGAACCTTCAGCGCAGTTTAACTCAAGATATTGTGAACATATACTAATCAAATCGTCAATATTCTTACTGCAATCCATAAGTTCAAAACACATAGAACTATTGTGAGAAGTATAGGCGATTGCATCATGAAAATACAATTGATGCCTGCTTACCGGTGTTGGCTCACCAAAATTAAGGCTTTCTAATTCTTTGCTTAAATTTTCAGCAATTTCTCCTGTGCCTATGCTTTCCAAGTTATCTGTATCATCTATTCCAATGTAATACTTCATTTATTCCTCCAGATCCTTAGCTTTTCTCATATCTACTCCAGCTAAAATATTGTTTATTTGTTCGTCCGTGAGTTCATAATCGAAAAGTTCCCTGTAAAATCTTCTTGTATAACCTATCAAATCTACATCTTCTGAATACTCTGGGTAAATATTTTTTAAAACCCAAAGCATAGCTAAAGGTGTCTCTATAGAAGTAGAGTGTCCCCATCTGGATATACCTGTAGGTAAAAGATGAACTTTATCATTTATAACTGCATCTAAACTTTGGAAGTTATCCTGTACTTTTATATAATCATATGTAGCAGGTTCATTGGTTAAAATTACCTCTGGATTCCATTTTAGTATATCTTCTAAGGATGTTAAATATTTATCTTCATCTTGTCTTAAATCATCTTCTTGGGCAACATTTACTAATCCAGACATTTCCAACCATTGGTTAGTAATTGTCCCTTCCGCTGAAGTCCTTACGGCTTCATTTATAGAGTGATATACCCTTATTCTCTCATCTTCAGGTATATTATCTACAGTTTTTTGAGTTAGTTCTATTATTTCATCATATAAGTCAATATATTCATCGGCTTCTTCTTTTCTATTCAGTATTTTTCCTACATCTCTTACTAGGTCTTTTTGCTCTTCCATAGAATTAAACTCCAATACGTAGTATGGAACACCAATTTTTTCAATTTTTTCCAGCTCATCTTTATTCCAATATATAGGCATATCTACAAATATCATATCAGGTTCTGAGTTGAGAAGCTCTTCTATATTTACTACTCCACCACTTTTAGGTAAATATATGTCCTCTATGTGAGGTTCCATATTTAATATTAATTTATCTCTTTTAAGTCCATTGCTTGAAGCTGTAATCTTATCTCCTTCATCAAGCATTATTATCACATGCCCTACTACTGTATATAAAGCAGCTATGCTATCTATCTCTTCAGGGATTTCAACAAGTCTCCCGGCAAAGTCAATAACGGTATCTTCGCTTTCTTCAACCCTAGCAGCTTCCTGATTTTCTATAGGTGCACAGGAAGTTAAAAATATTAAAATTGATATAAATACTATTAGTATTCTATTTTTCTTCATTATTTATACCTCCTATAGGTATGATGTGTTTTTTATTTTTGTCGTAATTTACTACTTTTGATTTAATACTGTATATCTTAGAAATATTTCTTTCTGTTAGTACTTCTTTAGGTCTTCCAAAATTATTAATCTTTTTATTTGAAAGAGTAGCTATTACAGTATCTACACCACTATTTTCAAAGAAAAATGCATGGTTTGGAAAATGAGTTGTCATAATAATTGTTTTTTTGTTATTTACACTTAGCTCTTTTATTATGTCTAAGAACATAAATTCATTTTTGTAATCCAGTGATGAAGTAGGCTCATCCATTACTATAACTTCAGATTCCTGGGCTAAAGCTCTAGCTAAAATAACTAGCTGTTTTTCACCACCACTTAATTTTGTAAACAACCTATCTTTAAAGCTTTCTATCCCTATTTTTTTTAAACTTTCTAATGAAATTTCTCTATCTCTTCTATTAGGTTGAGAAAATACGCTCTGATACGGTGCTCTACCCATAAGTACCATTTCAAAAACTCTGTAGGGAAATACATTTCCTTTTTCCTGTGGAACATAACTAAAGAGCTTAGCTCTCTCTTTATAATTAAATTCATTTAAATCTCTATTATTGTAGGTTATTAATCCTTTTTTGTAATGATTTATTCCTAAAATGCAGTTTGTTAAAGTTGTTTTACCACTACCGTTTGGACCTATTATACAAAGTACCTGGCCTCTCTTTAATTCTAAGTTTACATTGTCCAATACTTTTTTATCTTCATAAGAAAATGATAATTTTTTAATTTTTATCATACTACCAACCGCTTCCTTTTGTAATCTTTAGTATGTAAACATAAAATGGTGCTCCTATAAGTGATGTAAGTATGCCTAGAGGTATCTCTCCCCCTGTTATAGTTCTGCTTATAATATCAATAAACACTAAGAAAAAACTTCCTAAAGATAGACTTACTGGGATCAATTTTCTATTATCATTTCCTACAAGCATTCTCCCTAAGTGGGGTATAACAAGACCTATCCAACCAATAGTTCCCGCTATGGATACAGCCCCAGCAGTAGCAAGAGTTGTAAAAATTATTATTAAAGCTCTATTTAATCCTGTATTTATACCTAAGGTTTTAGCATCTCTTTCACCCATAGAGAGGACGTTTATTCTCCATCTCATAAGGAACATTCCTGTGATACCTATAAGGATAGGAATTAATGCTACTCTGAAATCACTATAGTTACTACTTGCCAGACTCCCCATAAGCCAAAATGTAATAGCTGGAAGTTCATTAAATGGATCTGCAACATATTTCCCCAAGGAAATTAAAGATGAAAATACTGAAGAAACTATAACTCCACCTAATACAAGCATAATCATAGGATTAGTTTTATATACTTTCGAAATCAATGTACTTAAAAAAACTGCTAAAAGTCCAAAGAAAAATGCAAAAATTATAGTATAAAGGCTTACCTGATTAAATATTATAATAGACAATATAGCACCAAATCCTGCTCCAGAACTCACGCCCAGGATACCAGAATCAACTAGCGGATTTTTGAATAAACTTTGAAGAGAAGCACCACTTACAGAAAGTGCTCCTCCTACAATTAATCCTGATAATGCCCTTGACAACCTTACATCCCATACCAATGCCTGTTCTATTAATGTAGTATCAGTTTCAATACTAAAAATTTTAAATAGCAGCACATCTATAACCAAATCAAAACTAGTCGGATATCTACCTACAAATAAGGAGAAGGTTAAAATAGATATTGGTAGTATTAATAGACCAAATACCAGTATTTTTCTTTTTCTAATCATTCTACTTTTTTCTTTTAATAAAATATACAACAAAAGCAATCAATATTAGTCCTAATCCTGCATAAAGAATAGTGTTGGTACTTCCTCCAACTGTTGTAAATGAAAGAGTAATTTCTTCACCGATTGCATTTCCATTTTTTGCTTGAACTTCCGGTCCAATAACAACCTGATAAGTAGTACCCTCTTTTAAATTTTCTACTGGTATTAACTTGATAGTTCTTTTTAAATCCGGATAAAGCTGATCGTCTGCAATTTCTATATTGACTTCAACTTCATTACCACTACCATCAATAAGCTTAATATTTTCCATATTGATTTCTCTTACTTTTTCATTTGCTACATTATTAGAGAAATCTAACTGGATTTCTTTATCCACAGGAATTTCACTAGCACCATCCTCTGGAATAGATATGTCTATGTTCAGGGGTTTATCCCCTGAATCACCGCTAGCATATGCTGTAAAAGTAAGCAGCATTGTTAAGATAATAGTTAATACAATTGTTTTTTTCATGTTTTCCTCCTTAAATATTAAAAAATCCGGTCCCCTTAAGAAAGGAATTTAATAAAAACTATAAGTCCTTCTCAAAGTGGAGGGCATTTCCTTTCGAAAAATACCTTAACGGTTTAAAATTCATAGAAATATTTCCTTAGAATAGAAAACTCGGATTTTATTATAATTATTATAATTAACTTTTTTATAAAACAAATTAAATTCTTCTATCTCTTCTAATTTTAATCATTTCTTCTTCTCTTCTAATTGCATAAGACAGATCATTTTCTCTAATTTCACCATCCCCTATTATATAATCTTTAGTCCTCTCAAAAACACTTAATTTAAAGTCGGATTTTACTTCGTCATAATACAAGTACATAGCCATCATTCTCCCAACATCTAAAGATAAGTTTCCTTCTGTAATTGATTCTAAATCTATTCCATATATTCTATCTCTATAAAGTAGGAAATTTCTAAAACTTAAGTCGAAAAAACAAAGTTCATTTTCTTTAATGTAGGGAACTGAGTGAAAATCCTTAAGCCATTTATAAATTTTTATAAGAAACTCACTACATTCTTCTTCATTATTCTGCTCTTCATAGCCTTCGATAGTATCTACTCCGTTCCTATCTCCCAAGTACTCATATACTATGCTTTTTTCCATTATATTTTCTTCTAGAATAATAGGTAACATTAAATTCTCTCCATGAAGTATTTTATAAAAGTTTTTTTCTTTATTATATACATTTATACTGGTGAATTTTTTTAATATTTTAAACTGTCCCTCATTATTAATTAAGAATACACTGTTCTTTTTTGATTTAAACTTTTTTATTATTTCCATTTTTTCTCCATCAAATCCATTTTAAATATATAACTGCAAAAGCTGTTGTTAATGAAATCAAGATTATTAAATAATCCTTGTATTTTAACTTTAGGGAAGTTATACTTGTTCTTCTATCGTAAGCTCTAAAAGCCCTACTTTCAACTGATATAGATAATTTTTTAGCTTTATTTAAAGTGCTTGCTACTACAGGAATAAATATATAGGAAGTTATTTTAAACCTCTCCCATATAGGCAATTTCATTATGTTTATTCCTCTAAGTTGAATTGCCATATATGTATCTTTAAATTCTTCTATTAGAAGAGGTAGAAATTTAATACCTACCGCAGTCATAAAAGCAAATTCATAGGGCAATCCCAACTGTACTATTCCCTGAATTGTATTTCGTTCACTACTAGTAGATATTATAACCCCAGAAATTATAATAATCAAAACCCTAAACATATATCCTAATGCTCTATTCAATCCTAAATCGGTAACTATTTCAAATCCTCCTATAACAATCACTGGATTGCCTTGCCTAGTAAAAATACTTTGGATGATAATTATAAAGAAAAATACATATAGTAACTTTTTTATCCTTTTTATAAGAACAAAAAAATTCCCTCCAAATATTTTTGATATAATGATACCAACTATGGTAATAGAAAACAAGATTAATACATCCCTAGATATAAGTCCTATTGTAGAGATACAAAGAACTAGAAAAAGTTTCGTCCTAGGATCTATAGTATTATTCATAGACTATACATCCTCCTTCTAAGCTTATAATCTTTTGAGAATGTTTCTTTACAAAGTTATAATCGTGACTTATTAGTAATACTCCGATCTTATTTTTGTATTTATCTAATATTTCACTTAGCATTTCTTTTCTTTTATAATCCAATCCAGTGGTAGGTTCATCTAAAATTAAATATTTTGGTTTATTTAAAAGTACCGAAGCTAATGCAACTCTTTGTTTTTCTCCCTGGCTAAGAAAAAATGTGCTTTTATTCTTTAAATTTCTAATATCAAAAGTATCTAAAATTTCATCGATTTCCTTTTCTTTTCTGCTTTTATCTATATCCTCTCTATACTTGTATATAAAAGAAAGCTCTTCTAATACAGTAGAGGTAAATATTTGTTTTTCAGGATTTTGAAATAAATATCCGATTTTACGCCCTATTTCAGATAAAGACATTTCGGAAACTTCTCTATCTTCTATTTTTATACTCCCTTTGCGGTAGGGATAAATTCCCATTATTAACTTGCTTAAAGTAGTTTTTCCACATCCATTTGCTCCCCTAATAGAGATGAATTGTCTGCTATCTATAGTTAGATTTATGTTTTTAAGGATAGCCTTACTGTCTAAATAAAAATCTAAACCTTTAATTACAATGAAATCTTTCATAATAAATTTCCTTCAAATCTTTTTAATTCTCCTCCTTGGAGAATAAATATGTCATCAGCTATACTTAAATTATCAATATCATGTTCTACCATAATTATTCCTTTTCCTGAGTCTCTTAATCTTTCTATTCCTTTTTTGATTAAAATTTTACCTTTATCATCAATTTGAGACATAGATTCATCCAATATTACAATGTCTACATCAAGAGTCAGCACTGATGCTATAACTACAAGCTGCTTTTCTCCTCCTGATAATTTGTTCGGATTTCTATACCTTAAATGTTCCATGTTTAATAATTTGAGTACTTCTTCTATTTTTTTTAAGATTTTTTCTTTTTTTATACATAAATTTTCCGGACCAAAAGCCAATTCATCCTCAACACAGGAAAAGATTATCTGAGTATCAGGGTCTTGATATACGGTGCCTATTTCTCTGGAAATCTTTTCAACTTCTATTTTTGAAATATCATCACCTTTTATTAGGACCTTACCCTTATAGGAACCCGGAACCCTTTTAGGTATGAGACCGTTTAAAATTTGTATAAGAGTAGTTTTACCGGAGCCGCTTAAACCCATTATTCCTATTATTTTCCCAGACTGCAAATCAATATTAATATTTTCAAGTATCTGAGAATCTTTTTCCCCGTATTTAAAATATATGTTTTTACCTTGTAATAGAATATCATTCATAGTCTATCTAATATCAGCTTTTACCGCATATTTACACCAGTTTTGACTGAATTGATCCTTTCTTATAATTAATTGATATGGTCCACTGCCTCCATCTTCCCTAGTACCTAGAGCAAGTCCCTCTCTTTTGTAAGTAAGATACACATTATCATCTTCTAATAGCTTATCTATAGATAAACCAACTGTATAGCTGTCTGCTCCTGTTACAGCAACTATTTTTTTATCTTCCAAATCCACTTCAGCTTTATGAAATATATCCTTAAGTAAAACTCCAGTATAGTTATATTTTTTAGGATCAGTACTACTCGTATCTAGTGTAGCAGTAAATGTTTCTTCTTCCAGCTCCTGGATTTCAGTCATAGTAAAAGAAGCTACTTTTTCACCTTCTACTAAAATCAAAAAAACAGCATCTTCGTTAAGTTCTCTGTTGACCTCAATATTATCTTTGTTTAAGTATAGACCAATAGTTGAAACTAATATTAAAATTATTATTACTGTAAGTATTATTTTAATATTCTTAGTCATATTTCTTCCTTTCCAGTGTACACTATTCTTACCTTATTATATATCAAGTATGCTAGCAAACCTCCCAGTCCACCTGATAAAGCTCCAATTGATAAACTAATTATTAAAGGAAGTATAGGTAATCTAAAAAAAACTAGATTTGATAAATATGTTCCTCCTAAATTAGCAATCATGCCTGCAGCAAAAAAATCTAAAGAATTTTCAAACCTTCTGTTGAATAATAAAAAACCCAAATCAACTGCAAATCCTGGTAAGCCATAGGTTAAAATGCTTAAAATACCATGAGTTCCAAAGCTTCCTGTCACCATAACTATAATGCCCTGAGTTAATGCAATTAGTGTTGCACTTCCTCTTTTTTTTATCAAAGCAGCACCAAGGACAATCCACATCATATAAAATCCCC
>CAYMUD010000038.1:0-9662 GCA_964393495.1 uncultured Clostridia bacterium
TAAGAAAAAACATGTATAGTTTCAAAACAAATGAAGAATTAGCAATAATAGATGGCTCTCCAGGTATAGGATGCCCTGTTATAGCTTCTTTGACAGGAATTGGATATTGTATATTAGTTGCGGAACCCTCAATATCCGGAATTCATGATATGATCAGAATACTTGAAACATCAAGAAATTTCAACACTAAATGCTTTATTGTAATTAATAAATATGACAATAACTTTGAAAAAACAAAAGAAATTGAAGATATAGCAAAAGAAAAAAATGTAGAAATAATTGGTAAAATACCCTTTGACAAAAGTGTTGTAAAGATTACAAATGAAGGAAAACCAGTAGTAGATAATCCAGATACTAAAGCAGCTAAAGAAATAATAGATATCTGGAATAAACTAAAAAATAGATTAGATCTAAAAAACCAATAGGAGGATTAGTTATGAAGAAAATTGCAATAGCATCAGAAGGTCAAAAAGTATCACAACATTTTGGTTACTGTGAAGGTTTTAAAATATCCGAAATAGAAGACGATAAGGTAGTTAATGAAGATTTCCTAAAAAATCCTGGTCATCAGCCGGGACTACTACCTAAACTTTTATCAGAAAAAGGTGTAGATTTAGTAATTTCTGGAGGAATGGGAGGAAATGCCATAGCTCTATTTAATGAAAGCAACATCGATGTGATAACAGGAGCTTCAGGTGAGCTTAGTAAGATAGTAGATGACTATATTTCAGGAGATTTAACATCAGGAAGTAGTCCTTGTAGAGAACATGTACATCAGGGCAATGGAATGACAAAACATTAAATTCATAAACTTGACAAATTTTAAAATCTGTTACATTATAAGGTAACAGATTTTTTAATGGAGAGATTTAATGGATAAGGAAAAAGTTATAGTTATAGGCGGAGGAGCATCAGGGTTGGTAGCAGCAATTTCAGCATCACGACGTGGATTCCAGGTAGATATTTTAGAAAAAAACGACAGAGTAGGCAAAAAAATTCTAGCTACAGGAAATGGAAGATGCAACTACACTAACACGAATATTTCAAGTTATAATTATTATAGTAATAATAAAACAATTGTAGATAATATAATCGATAGATTCACACCTGAAAGAATAGTAGGATTTTTCAAAGAACTTGGTATTCAAGAGTATGTAGATAATTCAGGAAAAATATATCCTAATTCTTTACAGTCTTCAAGTGTACTAGACGTATTAAGAATGGAATGCAAACATTTAGGTGTTAAAGAAATTTGTAACAGTGAAGTAGTTGATATTTCAAAAAGGGATGATAAATTCAAAATAAAAACAACTAAGGATACTTATACTTGTGATAAAGTGGTGGCAGCCTTTGGTGGAAAGGCCAGTCCTCAATTATCCTCCGATGGTACAGGTTATCCTATACTAAAAAAGTTAGGACATAGTGTTACAGAAATTTTTCCCGGGTTAGTTCAGTTAAAGATTCATAATAATAACTTGAAAAGAATATCCGGCATAAAGGTGGATGGAGAAATTTCAGTTCAAATTGATGGAGATGATATAAAAAAAGATTTTGGTGAAATATTATTTACCAACTATGGAATATCAGGACCACCGGTATTACAACTTAGCAGACACTGTATAAACATGATAGAGAAGAATAAAAAAGTAGTAATAAAACTGGATATTTTCCCTAAATATGATAAGAATGAATTGTTCCAACTTCTAAAAAACAGGTTTATTAATATGAAATACAAAACTATTAGAGAATCCTTTATAGGACTTATAAACAAAGGACTTATCGATATAATATTAAGAGAATCAGCCATAGAAAAAACAAACATTCCTGGAACAAAATTTAAAACTAAGGATATCTATAAAATAGTAAATACTCTTAAAGAATGGAAATTTGAAGTTTTAGGACCCCACTACTGGGAACATGCTCAGATAACTGCAGGTGGAGTAGAAACCAGTGAAATAAATCCTGAAACCATGGAATCCAAATTAATCGAAAACCTATATATAATAGGAGAATTAATGGATGTAGACGGGGATTGCGGAGGTTATAATCTGCATTGGGCATGGGCTACAGGATATACAGCAGGAAGGAGCTTATAGGCTCCTATTTTCTTGTAAAAAGCCTTTAAAAATGTTAAAATATAGCTTGTGATAAAATTGATTAAACTTTTAAATTTAGATAGATAGGTGGTTTTATGAAAAATATTTTTGAAAAAATTTTTGGATCTTACAGTGAAAGAGAAATTAAAAGAATAGATTCTATAGTTGATCAAATAGAAAACTTAGAAAATGAAATTTCTAAACTAGAAGATCAAGAATTAAAAGGAAAAACAGAAGAGTTCAAAGAAAGATTAAAAAATGGCGAAAGCTTAGATGATATACTTCCCGAAGCATATGCTGTAGTTAGAGAAGCATCTACTAGAGTTTTAGGGATGAAGCACTTTAGAGTTCAGCTGGTAGGTGGTATTATACTACATCAAGGTAGAATTTCCGAGATGAAAACAGGAGAAGGAAAAACTTTAGCTGCAACCTTGCCGGTTTATTTAAATGCATTAGAAGAAAAGGGAGTACATATTGTAACCGTTAATGACTATTTGGCCAAAAGAGACAGAGACTGGATGGGTAAAATTTACAACTTCCTAGGACTATCTGTTGGATGCCTAATACACGGTATATCAAAAGAAGAAAGAAAAGAATCATATCAGTCAGATATAACCTATGGTACAAATAATGAATTCGGATTTGACTATTTGAGAGATAATATGATTATTAAAAAAGAAGATATGGTTCAAAGAGACTTAAATTACTGTATTATTGATGAAGTAGACAGTATATTAATAGATGAAGCGAGAACTCCTCTTATAATTTCAGGACAAGGAGACGAAAATACCAAGCTTTACTTCCAGGCAAATTCCTTTGCGAAAACCTTAGAAGGTAGAAAGAAAGACCCAGACGAAAAAATAGGAAAAATGGATATGATAATGGGAGAAGGCTACGAGGAAGAGACTGTAGACTTTATTATAGATGAAAAAGGTAAAAATGTAACTTTAACAGAAAAAGGAGTTACTAAAGCAGAGAATTATTTTAATATAGAAAATTTAGCAGAACAAGATAATATGGAATTAACTCATCATATAAATTCAGCATTGAAATCACAACATATAATGAAAAGAGATTCTGACTATATAGTAAAAAATGGAGAAGTAATAATAGTAGATCAATTTACTGGTAGATTAATGCAAGGTAGAAGATATTCAAATGGACTTCATCAGGCAATAGAGGCAAAAGAAGGATTGGATATTAGAAGAGAATCAAAAACACTTGCTACAATAACCTACCAAAACTTTTTCAGAATGTATAATAAATTAGCTGGTATGACTGGGACGGCCAAAACTGAAGAAGAAGAATTCAGAGAAATTTACGGAACAGATGTCGTTGAAATACCAACAAACCAACCGGTAATAAGAGATGATTATTCAGATGTAATATATAAAAATGAAATAGGCAAATATAATGCAGTAATTGAAGAAATAATTGAAAGAAATAAAAAAGGACAACCGGTACTTGTCGGTACTGTTTCAATTGAAAGATCAGAACTTTTAAGTAAATTACTTGGTAAAAAAGGCATAAAACATGAAGTGCTTAATGCTAAAAATCACGAAAAAGAAGCAGAAATAGTTGCTCAGGCAGGCAGATATAAATCAGTTACTATTGCTACTAATATGGCTGGTAGAGGTACAGATATTGTTTTAGGAGGGAATCCTGAACATATTGCAAAAACAAAATTAAAGGATAAGGTTTCTGAAGAGATTGCAGCCCAGGCTGATGGATTTGATGATACAGATGATCCCGATGTTACAAATGCAAGAAAAATATACAGAAAGCTACTAGAACAAGCAAAGGAAGATTTAAAAGACGAAAATAAAAAAGTAATAGAGGCTGGAGGATTGGCAATAATAGGAACTGAAAGACATGAATCCAGAAGAATCGATAACCAACTAAGAGGTAGAGCTGGGAGACAAGGTGATCCAGGTACTTCAAGATTTTATATTTCATTAGAAGATGATCTTATGAGATTATTTGCAGGCGATAAGGTAAAGACAATTGTTGATACTTTAGGACTTCCTGAAAATGAGCCTCTTGAACACAATATGCTTTCAAAATCCATTGAAACGGCTCAAGGAAGAGTAGAAGGTCGAAACTTCAACATAAGAAAACACGTTTTGCAATATGACAATGTAATGAATAGACAGAGAGAAGTTATATACTCTGAAAGACGTAAAGTTCTTATGGGAGAAGACTTAAGAGATTATATATTTACAATGATTGAAGAAATAGTAGATGAAAACATGTCTTTATTTACTATAGATAAATATCCTGAAAATTGGGATATTGAAGGATACCAAAGATTTTTAAGCAGCTTGGTAAATTCTCAAATTAAATTTGAGATAGATAATATAGAAGGATTGACTAAGGAAAAACTAAAAGAAATGACATTGAAACTTATAGATAAAATCTATGAAAGAAAAGAAGAAGAATTCCAACCGGAAAGATTCAGAGAATTGGAAAGAATAGTTCTTTTAAAAACTGTAGATAGCAAGTGGATGGACCATATCGATGCTATGGACCAGCTTAAACAAGGAATAAACCTTAGAGCTATGGGTAATCAAGATCCAGTTAGAGCCTACACTAAAGAAGGTTTTGAAATGTTTGAAGCTTTAATAGCAAGCATTAAAGAAGATACTGTCAAGATACTTCTTAGGATACAGGAAAAAGAAAATATAAAAAGACAAAAGGTTGCAAAAGTAACAGGGACAAACAAAGATAATAAAGAAAGCAAACAAAAAACTGTTGTCAAAGGGGATAAGGTAGGAAGAAATGATCCTTGTCCATGCGGGAGCGGTAAAAAATATAAAAAATGTTGTGGGAGATGATTTAATTGGATATAAATGATATCAAAGGCAAAATAACAGAGTACAACAAAAAAATACAAGAAATAGGTGTTTCACTTTGACCCATCTAAACTAAAAGAACAAAAAGAAAAACTTCATAAAAAGATGCAGTCTCAAGGATTTTGGGATGATCCTGATAAAGCTAGAAATATATCTACCAAAGCAAACTCAATAGACAATATAATAAAGAAATACGAGGCTATAAAAAATGAAATTGAAGATATAGAAATACTAGTAGAGATGTCAGAAGAAGAAGAGGATAACAGTCAGATAAAAGAATTAACCAATATGATAAAAAAACTTGATAAAAAACTTGAGGAGTTCAGATTAGAAATCCTACTAAATGAGGAATACGATTCAAACAACTGTATTCTTTCAATCCATGCAGGAGCTGGTGGAACTGAAGCTCAGGACTGGGCTGAAATGCTTCTTAGAATGTACACGAGATGGGCTGAAAGTAAAGCTTATAAGGTTGATTTTTTAGATTATTTATCCGGAAGTGATGCAGGAGTAAAAAGTGTAACTCTTATAATAAAGGGCGAAAATGCATACGGATATTTAAAAGCTGAAAAAGGTGTTCACCGGCTTGTTAGAATTTCTCCTTTTGACTCTTCTAATAGAAGACATACTTCTTTTGCTTCAGTAGATGTAGTTCCAGAACTTGAAGAAATTCCAGATTTAGAAATTGATCCTTCAAATTTAAAAATAGATACATATAGAGCAAGTGGTGCTGGAGGTCAACATGTAAATACAACGGATTCTGCAGTTCGTATTACTCATTTGCCAACAGGAGTAGTAGTTACATGTCAAAACGAAAGATCTCAGATTAAAAACAGAGAAACTGCAATGAAAATGCTTTCAGCAAAACTAATCGAAATTCAAATAATAGAACAAAAGGAAAAAATAGATGACATTCAGGGCGATTACAGTCAAATAGCCTGGGGTAGCCAGATTAGATCATATGTTTTTCATCCTTATAACATGGTGAAGGATCATAGAACAGATGCTGAAACAGGAAATGTACAAAGTGTGATGGACGGCAATATAGATTTATTTATAAATGAATACTTAGTACAGAAGAAAAAATAACACAAGCGAGGAGTATAGCCAATGAATATAATAAAACAAATATGTAACGAATTAAAATTAAAAGAAAACCAAGTAAAAAATGCTGTAAAATTAATCGATGAGGGAAACACTATCCCATTTATTGCTAGATACAGAAAAGAGCAAACTGGATCTTTAGATGACGTAGAGTTAAGAGATTTAAATGAAAGACTTTCTTATTTAAGAAACTTAGTAGATAGAAAAGAAGAAGTAATTCGATTAATTGATGAACAAGACAAACTAACTGATGAATTAAGAGGAGAGATTAATAAGGCCGAAGTACTTCAAAGAGTTGAAGATCTTTACAGACCTTACAAACAAAAAAGAAAAACAAGAGCAACAAAAGCTAAAGCAAAAGGTTTAGAACCCCTCGCGGATATTATATTATCGGAAGAAATAGAGTCTGGAAATATAGAAGATATAGCTGAAGAATATGTAGATGAAGAAATGGAAGTAGAAAGTGCTCAGAAAGCTTTAGATGGAGCAAAAGATATAATAGCTGAAATAATTTCAGACAATCCGGATTTTAGAAAAGATATAAGAGACATTTTTTATAATGAAGGAACTTTAATATGTGAAGCAACCGACTCAGATAAGCAAAGTGTTTACGAAATGTATTATAAATTCGAAGAAGCTGTAAATAAAATAGCAAATCACAGAGTTTTGGCGATTAACAGAGGTGAAAAAGAAGAATTTATAAAAGTTAAATTATCAGTACCAGAAGAAAAAATTATAAGTATATTATCTAATCAATCTATAACAAATGAAGAAGCAATAACAACTCAATATTATAAAGATGCTATTGAAGATGGTTACAAGAGACTTATAAATCCTTCCATAGAAAGAGAAATTAGAAACCTACTAACTGAGAGAGCTGAAGATGAAGCTATAAAAGTTTTTGCTAAGAACACAAAAAACCTGTTATTAGCACCACCAATCAAAGATGCATCTGTATTAGCAGTTGACCCATCTTTTAGAACAGGGTGTAAACTTACAGCTTTAGATGGATCAGGAAATTTGCTTGATTATACAACTATATATCCAAATGAACCTAGAAACGAAATAAAAAAATCTAGAAAACTAGTAATTGAGTGGATAAATAAATATAATATAGATATTATAGCTATTGGTAATGGTACTGCAGCAAGAGAAACAGAGCATTTTGTTTCAGAAAGCCTTAATGAAATAGAAAGAAAAGTAGCATATACAATTGTTAGTGAAGCTGGAGCTTCAGTTTATTCAGCTTCAAAGATTGCAAACGAAGAATTCCCTAAAATTGATGTCTCGATAAGAGGTGCTATATCAATAGGTAGAAGACTTCAAGACCCATTGGCAGAACTTGTAAAAATAGATCCAAAGAGTATAGGAGTAGGTCAATATCAACACGATGTTAATCAAAAAAAATTAGGAGAAGCTCTTGATGGAGTAGTAGAAGACTGTGTAAACAGCGTTGGAGTTGATCTAAACACTGCATCAAAACCCCTTCTTGAACACATATCTGGATTGACAAAATCTACTGCTAAAAATATAGTTAAATACAGAGATAAAAATGGTAAATTTACAAATAGACAACAGCTCATGGAAGTAAGTAGATTAGGAGAAAAAGCCTTTGAACAGGCAGCTGGATTCTTAAGAATTTACGACGGAGATAATCCTTTAGATAAAACCGGTGTTCATCCTGAAACTTACGAAAATACTCTTAAGCTTTTAGATAAGCTGAACTATTCCCTAAAAGAGTTAGAAAAGGAAAAACTAGATAATATTAAGGTAAAAATAATTGAAATAGAAATAGATGAACCTAAGATAGAATTAGCTACTTCTGGCAAAAGTTTTAAAAGTTTACAGGATTTAAAAAAGTTAAATTTAAATACAAAGAAAAAATCAACTGAAGAAAAATATAAAGATAGAATAAAATTCTTATCGGAAAAATTAAATATAGGAATACCGACATTAGAAGATATAGTTAAGGAACTAAGAAAACCTGGCCGTGATCCTAGAGAAGATATGCCGGCACCTATATTCAGAAACGATATATTAAAAATAGATGATTTACAGCAAGGAATGATGCTTAAAGGAACAGTTAGAAATGTTGTTGATTTTGGAGCCTTTGTAGATATCGGACTTAAGCAAGATGGATTAGTCCATATTTCTCAGATGAGCGATAAATTCATAAAAAATCCTCTTGATGTAGTTCAAGTAGGAGATACAGTAAATGTTACAATAATATCTATTGATAAAGAGAGAGAAAGAATTTCTCTCAGTATGAAGAAAAAAGGGAAAACTAAATAATAAATAAAACTCCCCTTAAAAAGTTAGGAATCTAACTCTTAAAGGGGAGTTTTAACTATTGGAGTAATTCATAGTTGTCGCTATCAAAATCAAAAGTTTCTTTTAGACCTTCAGTTACGTAAACTTGATGATCTTTATTTATAAAAATAGCTTCTATATCTTTTGAATTTTCAATCATGGCTATGCCTTTATCCCATCCTGATAATAAAACTGATGTCGAAAGAGCATCTGCTTCAAAAGATTTATCCGTTATGATACTAACGCTTTTAATTTCAGTATCTACCGGGAAACCGGTTTTAGGATTTAATATGTGATGGTATTTAACTCCATCTTCAATAAAGAATCTTTCATAATCTCCAGAAGATACTATAGTAACATCTTTACCAGTGTAAACACCTATATTTCCACCTCTGCTTTCATCTGGGTCCTGTATTCCTATTCTAAAAAGAGTACCATCGGGTTTAGTTCCTATAAGCTGAACATTTCCACCTAAATTAATAATAGCACTTTCAATACCTAATTTGTAAAGTTTTTCCTCTACTCTATCAGCGATATATCCTTTAGCGATAGCACCTAAATTTGCGATCATATCATCATCTTCTAAAAAAACTGTGCTTTCTTTTTTATCAATTTTAATTTTTTTATAATTAATTAATCCTATAGCTTCTTTGATTTCATCTTTGCTAGGAATTTTAGCAGATTCGGTTCCTATACCCCATAGATCAATAAGGGGACCAGAAGTAATATCAAACAAACCATTAGTTAATTCTGAATATTTAATTGATTTTTCCATAAGCTTAATTGTATCTTCAGAAACTTTTACAGGCTTAATTCCTGCATTCTTTTTTAACAAGTCTAAGTCACTACCTTCTACATGAACACTTAAAATATTTTCCAATCTTTGAATTTCTTCGAATATTTCTGGGAAAAGATTTTCATCAGCTGTACCGTATAGGGTTATAGTAACATGAGTATCCAACAAAAATTCGCTTTCACTAATCTTGTTATTATTAACAATTTTAGTTTCTTCATTTCTACAACCTGAAAACGTAAAAATTAAAGATATTAATAGCAAAAATATGATTATTCTATTCTTAAATATATTTTTCATAATACCACCTTAACAAATAAAAAACCGGGCGAAGCCCGGTTTTTATATAATAACTAATTTATTTTACAGCTTCGTTGAAAAGTTCAACCATTGTATCTACGTGTATTGAAACACCGGCTATAGCGTCAGTATAACCATCTTCTAGAGGAATGTCAAGGTCTTGGTTTTCAACTATGTATTCTTCAACCAATTCAGCTTGTTCGTACC
>CAYMUD010000039.1:0-9555 GCA_964393495.1 uncultured Clostridia bacterium
AATAAATTATATAATTACGAATTTGGAGATAAAACTTATGTAATTCATCAAAAAACAGAAAATAAGTTTAAAGAACAAGTTTTGAAATACTTACATGATAATGAAAAAAACAACAATATAACACTTGGAATACCTAAAGAAGAATTGAGAAACAATATATTTGAAGGAATCGATAAAAATATATATAATAATTTTGTAAATAAATTAGTTAAAAATAATATTGTTAAAATATGTAAAAACATGATGACTAGTTATGATTTTGATCCTAAAATGAACTCAAAACAAAAAGATATAAAAGAAGATCTCCTTATAAAACTAAAAAAACAGGGTAAAGATATATTAAATATTAAGCCTTATAGAGAGTCAAAAGATACTTCAAATATTATAGACTATATGATATCAAAAGAAGTACTAATTGAAATAAGCAAAGATGAAGTAATATTGAAAGAAAATTTAGAAAACATAAAAAAACAGATAGTAAATTTTATTAAAGAAAATAAAAAAATTACAATAGTTGAATTTAGAGATTTAATAAAAAGTAATAGAAAACATAGTATTATGATTTTAGAGTATTTCGATTCTAAAAACCTAACTAAAAGGATAGAGGATTATAGAATACTTTTTTAAGATTTGGTAATAATTTTATTAACAATAATATATAATAGTGATATACTATTAAAGAGGTGAGATAATGAGTCAAAAAATACTTATAGTAGATGATGAGCCCTTATTAGTAAAGGGACTAAAATACGGATTAGAACAAGATGGATATAAAATAGAAGCAGCATACGATGGGAAAAAAGCATTGGAACTTCAAGAAAAGGGTAAATTTGATTTAATTATACTTGATTTAATGCTACCAGAAATAGATGGGTTGGAGGTTTGCCAAAAAATTAGAGAAAAATCAGATGTACCTATAATTATGCTTACAGCTAAGGGAGAAGACATGAATAAAATATTGGGATTAGAATATGGTGCTGATGATTATATGACTAAACCTTTTAACATATTAGAATTAAAGGCAAGAATTAAGGCTATACTTAGAAGATCCTCCAATAAAGAAGCAAAACTAGGAGATCAAATCATATATGTAGATGATTTTATTATTAATACACTAGGCAGGAAGGTTACAGTAAATGGAAAAGAAATTAATCTAACAGCCAAAGAATTTGACCTTTTAATTCTTCTTGCTACAAATCCAGGAAAAATTTTCACAAGAGAAGAATTATTAGAAATAATATGGGGTTATGAATATTTTGGAGATTTAAGAACTGTGGATGTTCACATAAGAAGATTAAGAGAAAAAATAGAAAAAAATTCTGACAACTACGAATATATCCTTACTAAATGGGGAGTTGGATACTATTTTAGGAATAGAGATTAAAAAAAAGTATGTAAGTTTTAGGTGGAAGTTGCTTTCCACCTATTTAATACTTATTATAATTCTTTTTTTTATACTTATAAATTTTACTACAAACTATTTACTTGACTGGCACATAAATGAAAGACAAGAAGAACTAATTGAAGATACTAAACAAATAGCTGATGATATCAGCTATTATTTAAGTGTTTACGACTCTTCTATTTATAAAAACTACTTAGAAAATGTAGCTGACAAATATGGTGAATCCTTAAGTAGAAGAATTATCGTACTAGATAAAGGAAAAAGAGTAGTGGCTGATTCAAATGACGAATATAATTTTTCAACTTTGAACTTAGAAGAAATTGAAAAATCTTTAAATGGAGAAATATCAACAAATAACTATTACTTTAACGATATAGGAAATGTCATGTATTTAGGATATCCCGTAATGTTTGAAGACCAAATAACCGGTTCTGTATTTATATCTTCATCTATAAATAATTTGTATGAAAATGTAAATTCTTTGATTTATAGGATAAAAGTACTTCTAATGGTAGTTTCCTTTTTAATTATATTGGGATTATATTTACTTACATACTTTTTTTTAAAACCTATCAATAAATTTTACCCAGCAATTGAAAATATAAAAAAAGGTGATTTAGGTCAAAAGGTAGAAATTAATACAAGAGATGAATTTAATCTTTTAGGAGAAGCTTTCAATAGTATGACTGTAAGATTAAATGAAGTTGATAAGCAAAGAGAAGAGTTTGTATCAAATGTTTCTCACGAATTAAAAACACCACTAGCTTCTATTAAACTCTTAACAGAAAATCTTTTGATTCAAGAAAACACAGAAAAAAAAGTTTACAGAGAATTTCTAAAAGATATAAATGATGAAATAGATAGATTAAATAGTATAGTAACAGAATTATTGTCTTTAGTAGACTTAGATAAAAATAAATTGAAATTAAATTATCAAAACATATATCTTAATACTATATTAGAAAAAATAATAGAACAGTTGAGCCCATTAGCTAAGGAAAAAAATATCAAGTTAATCCTTGAAGAAATAAATATAATTCAAATAAAAATAGATAAAGATAAAATAAAACAGGCTATAATAAATATAGTACATAATGCAATTAAATATAGCGAAGAAAATACAGTAGTGAAAGTTTCTCTATGCTTAGATAAAAATTATGCTACTATAAAAGTAAAGGATACCGGATATGGAATTCCTAAAGAAAGCATTTCATATATATTTGATAGATTCTATAGAGTCGATAAAGCAAGATCAAGAAAAACTGGTGGAACTGGATTAGGATTATCTATTTCTAAACAAATAATCAATATGCATCACGGCACTATAAATGTAAAAAGTAGAGTAGGACAAGGTACAACCTTTTATATAAAAATACCTTTAGAATATTAGAAAGTGGGATTTTATGAAAAGATATATAATAGTAATAATAATAATATTAATCATATCATCTTCCTGTACAGTACCCCAAGAGGAAAGTGATGTTACAAAAATATTGCCCTATAATGAGGAAAAAAATCGACAAGATATAGTTCAAATATATCTACCTAATAGAAATCTATCCTGTATTATAAATGAATTTATTACAATAAAAGATATTACGAAGGAAACTTACATAGATAGAGCTCTAGAGAATACTATTAATAGAAGTTTAGAGTCAACTAGCTTTATTGATATGAATATATTAAATATAGTTAAAACTGATGTAGTAGATGAAACTGTTTTTTTAACAATAGAATGGAAAGACAATATATACTTAAATGAGGAAGAGGAATGTTTAATATTATACTCTTTAGTAAATACTGTATCATCAATGGATGGAATACAATTTGTTAAAATAATTAATGGAGATAAGGATTATTTCTTTAACAGATACTATATAGGAGAAGCCTTAAGTCCTAGCAAAACTATTTTATATAAAGATTACATTAAACCGATAAATATTGTAGAAAACATTTTAAATACTTATTTTAAGGATAGAAATATTTTTGGAGAATCTTCAGAAGAAGCCTTGAAATTCCTTGATGAGAATATATCTGATTACATAGGATATAATATAAAAAGATTCCATTACAATCAGTATAATAGCCTACTTACGGTGAGTGTTGACGCTGTATTTTATAATAAAAGCTATATAAGAGAAGATAGGAAAATTAATTTTTTACTTGAATTCATTAATGGTGACTTTAGAATTAGAGAAATATACGAGTTATAATTGACAAACATTTACAAGTATGATATTTTGGTTAAAGTACCTTTAAGATAGTACGAGATACTATGAAGGAGATAAAAATGAATACGGTAATTTTGTGGGAAAATAATGTAAATAAATACGAGATATCACAACTTTTTAGGGTTGAGGTATCTCTTTTTTTTGAGGAGGTAGTATGGAAGGTAAATTGATTTTAGAAAATGGAATAACATTAAAAGGAGAAACCTTTGGTATAAAAGAAACTAAAGTAGGTGAAGTTGTTTTTAACACTAGTATGACTGGATATCAAGAAATATTAACGGATCCATCTTACTATGGGCAAATTGTCGTTATGACCTATCCTCTAATAGGTAACTATGGAATAAATTTTTCTGATTTACAGTCTGATAGTGTAAAGGTAAGGGGTTTAATTGTAAGAGAAAATTGTAAGCATCCTAGTAATTTTAGAAAAGAAATGACTTTAGAAAAATACTTGAAAATTGAAAGAACATTTGGATTAGAGAAAGTTGATACGAGATATTTAACTAAGACCTTAAGAAAAGTAGGAACTATGAATGGAATTCTTACAAAAGAAAACCTATCAAAAAAAGAAATTGATTCTTTGTTTAAAAAATTTGATAAAAAGAACTTTGTAAAAGAAGTGAGTACTAAAAAAGAATATGAACTAAAAGAGGGAAGTATAAAATTAGCGGTAATAGATTTTGGAGTAAAAGGAAATATATTGAAAGAATTTCAAAAAAGAAATTGCAAAATAAAAGTTTATCCATATAATACTACTGCAAAAAGAATATTAGAAAAGAAACCAGATTTTGTTTTTTTGTCTAACGGACCTGGTAATCCTAAAGACCTAAAAGATTCTATATATGAAATTAAAAAACTATTGGGAAAAATTCCTGTTGTAGGAATTTGTTTAGGACATCAGCTTTTGTCTCTAGCTATTGGAGCAGAAACAAAAAAAATGAAATTTGGGCATAGAGGTGGAAATCATCCAGTTAAGGATTTAATGAAAAACAAAATATTTATAACCTCTCAAAATCATGGTTATGTGGTAAAAAAGAACACTCTATCTGAAAAAGTCAACATAACACATATTAATTTAAATGACAATACAGTTGAAGGAATAGAAAGTGATGATTTGATGTTCAAAAGCATTCAATATCATCCTGAAGCATCACCTGGACCAATTGAATCTGATTATATATTTGATGAATTCATTAATTTTTATAGGAGGAGTTATGCCAAAAAATAATAAAATAAAAAAAGTTTTAGTAATTGGTTCTGGCCCGATAATAATTGGACAGGCTGCAGAATTTGATTATTCTGGAACACAAGCATGTAAAGCCTTAAAAGAAGAAGGTATAAAGAGTATATTAATAAACAGCAATCCTGCAACGATTATGACAGATAAAGATGTTGCAGATAGAGTTTACATTGAACCTTTAAATTGTGAAACAGTAGAGAAAATTATAAAAAAAGAAAAACCAGATAGCCTATTGCCTAATATAGGAGGGCAAACAGGACTAAATTTAGCAGTAGAGTTGTTTGATAAAGGTATACTTAGCAAATATGATATCAACATAATAGGTACCAGCATAGAAAACATTAAAATAGGTGAAGATAGAGAGAAGTTTAGAGAATTAATGAAAGTAATTGGACAACCAATTATAGATAGCGGATCGGTATCAAATTTAGAAGAAGGATTGAAGATAGCTGAAGAAATTGGTTATCCTCTAATAGTTAGGCCTGCATATACCTTAGGAGGTTCAGGCGGAGGTATAGCAGAAAACGAAAAAGAACTAAGCAAATATATTACCAAAGGTTTAAACTTGAGCTTAAATAATCAGGTACTCCTGGAAAAAAGCGTAAAAGGATATAAAGAAATAGAATATGAAGTAATGAGAGATAATGCAGGTAACTGTATAAATGTTTGTAATATGGAAAATATTGACCCAGTAGGTGTTCATACGGGAGACAGTATTGTAGTAGCACCTTCTCAAACATTATCAGATATAGAATATCAAATGTTAAGAACAGCTTCATTTAAAATAATAGATGCAATAGATATTAAAGGTGGATGTAATGTCCAAATAGCTCTAAATCCTAAAAGTTTTGATTATAAAATTATCGAGATAAACCCTAGAGTAAGTAGATCTTCGGCTTTAGCTTCTAAAGCAACTGGATATCCTATTGCAAAAGTAGCTACTAAGATTGCACTAGGATATAATCTAGATGAAATAGAAAATTCTGTTACTAAAAAAACTAAAGCATGTTTTGAGCCTGTCTTAGATTATGTTGTAACCAAAATTCCAAAGTGGCCCTTTGATAAATTTAAAAAAGCAAGTAGAAATTTAGGCACTCAAATGGCAGCAACAGGAGAAGTTATGGCTATTGGAGAAAATTTCGAATCATCACTATTAAAAGCTATAAGATCATTAGAAAATAATCAATTCACACTCGAACATGAAGATTATAAAAATCTAAGTATAATTGAACTCAAAAATAAATTGTTTATACCCCATGATGAATTAATATTCGTATCAGCAGAACTTCTAAGAAGAGGTTATGATATTGATAAAGTACATGAAATAACCGGTATCGATAAATTTTTTGTACATAAAATCAATAATATAGTATATGAAGAAGAAAATTTAAAAAGAAAAACATTAGAGGAAATAGATTTGAAACTTCTAATAAAAATTAAGAAACTCGGATTTTCAGATATGGGAATAGCAGAGCTAATTAATTGTAATTTCTTAGACATAGTAAATTTGAGGGAAAAATATAATGTCATTCCAAGTTACAAATATGTAGATACTTGTAGTGGAGAATTTGAAGCTGTATCACCATATTATTATTCGACTTATGAAAAGTTTGATGAAGTAGAAGTATCAAAAAATAGAAAAATAATAGTAATCGGTTCTGGTCCCATTAGAATAGGACAAGGTGTAGAATTTGATTATTGCTGTGTACATTGTGTTAATTCACTTAAAAATCAAAATATAGAATCAATAATAATAAACAACAATCCTGAGACTGTAAGTACTGATTTTGATGTTTCAGACAAATTATATTTTGAACCTTTAACAGATGAAGATGTATATAATATTATAAAAAAAGAAAAACCAGATGGTGTAATATTACAATTTGGCGGTCAGACAGCGATAAAATTAGCTAAATTTATTGATTCCTTAGGAATTAAAATTTATGGAACCAGCTGGAAGCATATAGATACTGCAGAAGATAGAGAGAAATTTGATGATTTATTGGAAAAGTTATCTATAAAAAGACCTTTAGGAAAAGCAGTTACAACAATAAAAGAAGGATTAAAAACTGCTGATAAAATCGGATACCCATTACTTGTAAGACCTTCTTTTGTGCTTGGTGGTCAAGGAATGGATATAGCGAACAATAATACTGAATTATCAGAATACTTCCAAGCTGCTCATAACGTAGATAAAGAAAATCCTATTTTAATAGATAAATATTTAAAAGGAATAGAAGTTGAAGTAGATGCTATTTCAGATGGAGAAAATGTTATAATTCCAGGAATAATGGAACATTTAGAAAAAGCAGGGGTTCATTCTGGTGATAGCATATCTATATATCCAAACATTTCATTAGACAGTAAATTAGAAAAAGAAATTGAAAGAATTACAATAAAAATTGGTAGAGAATTAAACATAAAAGGGATAATAAATATACAGTTTATTATACAAAATGAAGAAGTGTATGTAATAGAAGTAAACCCAAGGTCAAGCAGAACAGTGCCCTATATAAGCAAGGTAACTAATATCCCAATGGTAGATTTAGCAACTCAAACAATGTTAGGAAAAAACTTAAAAGATTTAGGATATACAAAGGGACTCCAAAAGAAAATAAAAGGATATACAGTAAAAGTACCTGTGTTTTCTTCTCAAAAAATAGAAAATATTGAAATAAGCTTAGGTCCTGAAATGAAATCTACAGGAGAAGCATTAGGAATACATGATACATATATAGGAGCATTATATAAAGGTTTAATTGGAGCAGATATTAAAATGCCAGACAAAACACTACCTATTCTTTGTACCGTAAAGGATGAAGATAAGGAAAATTTATTGTTTATAGCAAGAAGATTTGATAGATTAGGTTACAATATTTGTGCAACAAAAGGAACAAAAGAATTCTTAAATAGTAATAAAATAAATTGTAAAGTGGTTAAAAAAATTATCGAAGAAAGTCCAAATATTATTGACGTAATTAAATCAGGAAAAATAAGTATGGTAATAAATACTCCGACGAAAGCAAATAATTCTTTAACTGATGGATTTAAAATAAGAAGAGCAGCTGTTGAATCTAATGTACTTACCTTGACTTCACTGGATACAGTAAGAGCACTTTTAGAAGTAATGGAAGATAAAGATGATAAAAAATTATTAAATATTGTTGAGTTAAGTGACATAATAAAATAAGTTTTTAAAACTTGTAATACAATTATTCATATGTTATAATTTATACTCTTGAGGGAATAGATGAGTGCTGGTGTGCTTCCTGGTCTTCAAAACCAGTGTGGGGCGTTTGAAGCGTCCCGGGTGGGTTCGATTCCCACATATTCCCGCCATAAGGATTTTAAAATCAGATAGGAGTTTTTGTATTGAGTGAGAATAATAATATAATGGTATGTGTTACAAAACAAAAAACCTGTAGTCGACTAATTTATAAGGGTGATGAAGTAAGAAGTAGTACTTCAGATAAACTATACATAGTACATATAATCAATAAGAAAGATAAAGTTTTATATGGTGAAAATGATGGAGACGCGCTAGAGTATTTATTCGATTTAGCAAGGAAGTTAGATGCAGAGTTGATAGTACAAAGGTCTAATAATACCAAAAAATCCATTATAAAATTGGCAAAAGAAAGAGGAATTACCCATATAATCCTCGGTAAATCCAACAATGAAAGTAATGAAGGATTTCAGAAAACAATAGCTAATAAATTGAAAGATATAAATATTATTATAGAATGAGAAGTGCTTTAAATGTATTTGATAAAACAGATTATGCTTTTAATTAATATGTTAAAAAATCCCGAGGTAAAATTTTGGGATAAGATGAAGATTATATTAATGCTTTTCTATATTATTAGTCCGATAGATCTAATACCAGCTCCAGTTTTTGGTTTTAGTATTATAGATGACCTAATAATATTTATATTTCTACTAAATGTAATTAAAAAACTATTGATAAAGTATAATTATAAAGAAGAAAATTTAGATATAAATAAAGACGATGTAGTAGAAAATGTAAAATATGAAATAGATGAAGATGATGAAGGGGATGAGTAAACACTCATTCCTTATTTTTATTTTAAAAAGTTGATAAATGTGTTAAAATAGTATAAATAATAAATAGAGAGGGAGCTTATGTTTAACTATGAAAATTATGAAGTAGAAAAAATAATGTATGAAAGTAATTTTCAAAGAATATTATTGTGCAAAAATGAAAACAATGAACTTTTCTATAACAATATTATTTTAAGAGAAAGACTTATAAACTTAATTGATAAGGATTATTATCCAAGCAACTCTGATAATATTATAGCTGTAGAAGAGACTGAAGATCGATTATACATATATTCTAAATATATAGAATTAAAAAAGTTGACTGAACTTATAAATAGTAAAGATTTAACATATAGAGAAAGAGTTATATTAACAGAAAACTTAATTTTGAAATTTAAGGAATTAGAAAAATATTCAGATATACAAACTCAATCAATGATAAAAGAAGATAACCTTTTAATTGATGAAAATTTTAATATAATATTCAGAAATCTTCTTATTTTTGATCAAGACTATGATATAGAAGAAAGTATTTTAATGAAAACCACCTCTAATTATATTCATTATATATTTGCTGGATCTTTTATAAAAGAGTTTAACATATCAGAAGAGATTCC
>CAYMUD010000040.1:0-9492 GCA_964393495.1 uncultured Clostridia bacterium
CTAGTTCCAGCAGATAAAAAGCTGTATTCTTTAAGAGATGTAACTGCAACTGTAGATAATATATCTTTAATAGCCAGTAGTATAATGTCCAAAAAAATTGCCGGTGGAGCTGATTATATTTTATTAGATGTAAAGGTAGGATCAGGTGCCTTTATGGAAGAATTGGAAGATGCAATAAAATTATCAAAAGAAATGGTTGAAATAGGAAGCAGGTTTAATAAAAAAACCTATGCTGTACTTACTAATATGGATCAACCATTAGGTAATAAAATTGGAAATGCTTTGGAAGTAAAAGAAGCTATAGAAACACTTAAAAATGAAGGTCCAAATGATTTTACAAATTTATGTAAATACTTAAATGCAGTTATGCTTAAAATGGTAGGAATTGTAGATAATGTAGAAGAAGGCATTAAAAAAACTACAGAACTTTTAAAAACTAGCGCTCCTTTTGATAAGTTTAAGGAATTTGTTAAAATGCAACAGGGAGATGTTACTGTAGTTGAAGATTTAGATAAGCTTCCAAAATCTGTAAACATATTAGAAGTTAAGTCAGAGAAAACAGGTTATATTGAAAGTATAAATGCAAAAGATGTAGGTATAAGTGCTATGATGACTGGAGCTGGAAGAGAAAATAAAGAAAGTGAATTGGATTATTCAGCTGGTATTATACTGGTTAAAAAAGTTGGTAATAAAGTGGATAAAGGTGATACCATAGCTTATGTTCATTCAAATAAAAGTAATAGTAAAGAAATAATCCAAAAAATTAAATCATCATTTAAAATAAGCAAAGAATCCGTAGAAAAATTACCAATTATATACGGTTATGTAGATACTGAAGGTTACCACGAATATAAATAGGAGAAGTATATGGAATACATAGTAAATTTAAATAAATTTCAAGGACCATTTGATTTATTATTTCATTTAATAGAAGAACATGAAATAGAAATCTACGATATTCCTATATCAAAAATAACTGAACAGTATATTTTACATATAGATAAGATGGCTGAATACAGTATGGATGTAACAAGCGAGTTTATACTTATGGCTTCTACTCTTATTGAAATTAAATCAAGGATGCTACTTCCTAGTTTTTCAGAAGATGAAGAAGATGATCCTCGTAAAGATCTTGTAAACAAACTAATTGAATATAAGTTATTTAAAAATGTTAGTGAAGAATTTAAAGATAGAGAAGAAGAAGAGTTGAAATTTATACCAAAACCAAAAGAAGAAGTTGAATACGACTTTAAATTTAACGAGCAAATTTTATTTGAGGAGATTAATGTATACGATCTTCTAAACTCTATTAATTCTCTTTTAAAAAGAAGAAAAATTGAAATAGGCAGAGAAGCACCTAAATTCAATATAAGATACGACGAATATAGTGTAACAAAGTGTATGAAAATAATAAAAGATATACTAAAGGAAAAACCAAAGGTAAGTTTATTAGATATTTTCAATATAGATTTCAATAGAGGTTTTATTATTGCTATTTTTTTAAGTATCTTAGAAATGTCTCGAGACAATAAAATAAAGATAATACAGGACAACCTGTTTGAAGATATATATTTAATAAGCGAATAGAGGTGACTATGAATAATACAGAAATAAAAAGTGCAGTGGAAAGTATGTTATTTATCTGGGGTGATCCCCTTGATTTAAAAGATATGATGAATATTTTGCAAATTAGCAAGGATAAAATAGAATATGCTCTTAATTCCCTTATTTTGGATTATGAAAAAGAAGATAGGGGTATTATTTTGAAAAAATTTGGCGATAGCTACCAGCTAAAAACAAAAGATAAAAATTATGAATACATATCTTCTCTGTATAAACCAAGCACACATAGAGGTCTTTCTGATGCAGCAATGGAAACTCTTTCTATAATTGCATACAAACAGCCTATAACGAAGATAGAAGTTGAGCAAATTCGAGGAATAAAATCAAGTTATATAATAAATGCACTTAAAGATAGAAACTTGATAGAAGTATTAGGTAAGATGGATAAACCGGGAAATCCACTTTTATACGGTACTACTAAAGATTTTTTATCCTATTTTGGACTGAAGTCTTTAGAGGAACTTCCCAAGCTACCATATGATGAAGATTTAAGAAGTTTAGAAAAAGAAGAGAAAGAGGATGAAAAAAATGAGACTGAATAAATATATTAGTCATAGTGGTTATACTTCTAGAAGAAAAGCTGATGATTTAATATTTCAAGGCAAGGTAAAAATCAATAATAAGGTGGAAAAAAATCCAGCTTATAGGGTTGATATAGAAAAAGAAAGAGTGTCTATAGCTGGTGTAGAAATAAAATTACAAGATAAGATGATATACGTAATGTTGAACAAACCCGTAGATATTATAACATCCGTAGATGATCAGTTCGATAGAAAAACTGTAGTTGACTTAGTTAAAATGGATGAACGCATTTATCCAATAGGGAGATTAGACTACGACTCTAAGGGATTGATACTATTAACTAATGATGGTGAACTTACACAGCGACTAACTCATCCAAGGCATGAAGTATACAAAAAATATTTTGTCAAAGTTAATAAAGTTTTAAGTAGTAAAGAAGTACAAGAGCTATCAAAGGGAATAGAAATAGACGGTTATAAAACTAATAAACCAATAATAGATGTTTTAAGCAAAAATAACGGCAATACAGATATGTACGTTTCTATAGATGAGGGAAGAAATAGACAAATAAGAAAAATGTTTAAATCTGTAGGAGCAAATGTTATTACTCTAAAAAGAGTATCAATAGGAGAATTAATGTTGGGAAACTTAAAGGAGGGAAACTGGAGATATTTAACTAAAAAAGAAATTGATTATTTAAAATCTCTATAAAAATGAATATTTTTAATTTCGTAGAACTAAGTCATTTTTTAATTGATAATTATGTTAAAGAAGAATCTATAGTAGTAGATTGCACTTCAGGTAATGGATTTGACAGCTTATATTTATGCAATCGGCTGCAAGGAAAGGGTTATTTATTTTCATTTGATTTGCAAGAAGAAGCAATAAGGAGAACAGAGAAGCTTTTAGCAGATAAATGCTGTTTTGACAATTACAAACTTATAAATGAAAGCCATAGCAAATTAAATGATTATATAAAGGATAAAATAGACTTTGGAATTTATAATTTAGGGTATTTACCCAATAGCGATTCTGATACTAAAACTACTCCAAAAGAAACTATAATTTCACTAAAAATAATGATGGAAATTTTGAATAATAGAGGAATAGTAGTAATAGTAGCATATACAGGTCAGGATGAAGGAAGAGAAAGAGATGAAATATTTAATTTTCTTAAAAATATAAATCCTAAAAAATTTTCAATTATGAATATAAATTTAATAAACATAAATAATTACCCACCAGAGGTTTTTATAATTCAGAAAAATGCATGATTTTTATCATTTCTTTCATGCATTTTTTTTGTTATAAGTTGTTTAAAGGATGATTTTTAACTTAAATTTGCAACTAATGAAAGTCTTCCTTCAATTAATATTTATAATGAATAATTTCTTGCATAACGTTTTCAAGTCTGTTATCATAACTTGTGAAAATAATATTAGGAGGTAGCATATATGAATGCATCCCAAAAATTGCATATAAATAAAGAATGGTGTAAAGGCTGCGGGATTTGTGTAGAATTTTGTCCCAAAGATGTATTACAATTAAAAGATGGAAAAATTGATATTAAAGCTGAAGAAAAATGTATTCAGTGTAAACAGTGTGAAATCTTATGTCCTGATTTCGCAATATTTCTTGGAGGTGACGAAGAATAATGGAAAAGAATATTAAATTATTACAGGGTAATGAGGCTTGTATAGAAGGAGCATTAGTAGCAGGTATGAATTTCTTTGCAGGCTATCCAATAACTCCGTCAACAGAAGTAGCTGAATTATCTGCTCAAAAACTTCCGAGAATTGGTGGAAGATTTATACAAATGGAAGATGAATTAGCAGGTATGGCCGCAACATTAGGTGGAGCATTAACTGGTAAAAAAGCTATGACTGCAACAAGCGGTCCTGGATTTTCATTAAAACAAGAAAACTTAGGATATGGTTGTATAGCTGAAATCCCTTGTGTTGTTGTTAACGTTCAAAGAGGTGGACCTAGTACTGGATTACCAACATCACCAGCTCAAGGAGATATTATGCAGGCTAAATGGGGAACACATGGAGATCATCCTGTAATAGCCTTATATCCAAACTCAGTACAGGAAATATATGAAGTTACAATAGACGCCTTTAATTATGCAGAAAAATACAGAACTCCTGTAATTTTACTATTAGATGAAGTAATAGCTCATATGAGAGAAAAAGTAGATTTGAATTCTACTAAAGACAAAGAAATTTATGATAGAAAAAAACCAAGTGGACCTAAAGATGAATATTTAGCATATGAAAATACAGAAGATTTAGTTCCAGCAATGGCTGATTTTGGAAGTGGATATAAATATCACGTTACTGGATTAGTTCACGATGAATTTGGATTCCCAAGTAATAATTCTGAAATAGCAGATAAATCAATAAAAAGATTAGTTAATAAAATTGAGAATAATAAAGAAGATATAGTAAAGTATGAAGAGTATATGATGGATGATGCTGAAGTAGTTTTTGTAGCTTTTGGGTGTACTTCAAGAAGTGCAAAAGAATCAGTAAACAGTCTTAGAAGTGAAGGAATAAAAGCTGGATTGTACAGACCTATTACAATATGGCCTTTTGCAGATGAAAAAGTAAAAGAAATTTCAGAAAATGTTAAGAATATAATAGTTACTGAAATGAATTTAGGACAATACGTAAATGAAGTTAAGAGAGTATCAAGTGATAAGTGTAAAGTAGATTTTTATGGAAAAATCGATGGACACTTAATTACTCCTACAGAATTAACCAACTTTGTTAAGGAGGCTATAAGATGAAAGTAAGTAACGTTGTAAAAGATAATTTTAGAGAAGATAAATTACCTCATATATGGTGCCCTGGTTGCGGTCACGGTATATTAATGCACGCAATAGCTAGAGCAATAAGTAGTAAAGGATTAGACAGAGACAAAGTAGTTATAGTTTCAGGTATAGGTTGTTCTTCAAGAGCTCCAGGTTATATGAATTTCAATACATTACACACAACTCACGGAAGAGCATTAGCTTTTGCTACAGGTATCAAAATGTCTCAACCTGATTTACATGTAATTGTAATTACTGGAGATGGAGATGCAGCTGCAATAGGAGGAAATCATCTTATTCATGCTTGTAGAAGAAATATAGATATAACTACAATAGTTTTTAACAATAACATTTACGGTATGACTGGTGGACAATATTCGCCAACTACACCTACAAATGATTATGGAACTACTGTACCATATGGTAATATTGATAAAACTTTTGACTTATGTGAATTAGCTAAATCTGCTGGAGCGACATATGTAGCAAGATCCACAGCATATCACGCAAGAATCATCGAAAAATTAATTGGAAATGGTATTGATAACAAAGGATTTTCATTAATTGAAGGAATTAGTGTTTGTCCAACATACTACGGACGTAAGAACAAAAAAGGAGATGCCGTGGATATGATGAAATCTCTTAAAGAAAACACTGTAGATGTAAGAGTAGCTAAGAAAAAGCCTGAATTAGCTGAAGGTAAAATTCTAATAGGTGAGTTCTTGAATTCTGAAGAAGAAGAATACACAGCAAGATATGATAAAATTATAGAACTATTTGAAAAGGAGTAGTAATTATGTCAAATAAATATGAAGTTAGATTAAGTGGTTCTGGAGGACAAGGTTTAATATTAGCAGGAATCATATTAGCAGATGCGGGAATTAAAAGTGGAAAAAACGCTATACAGTCTCAATCTTATGGTCCTGAAGCAAGAGGTGGAGCAAGTAAAGCAGAAGTAATAATAAGCGATGGAGAAATAAATTATCCTAAGGTTGAACAATGTGACCTTCTTCTTTCACTTACTCAAAAATCTTATGATGAATATATTGATTCTTTGAAAAAAGATGGTATACTGGTAGTAGATGAAAAAATCGAAATAGATGAAACTCTTGAAGCAAAAATATACAGATTGCCAATATTAAGTACAGCATATGATAAACTAAAAAAACCAATGGTAGCTAACATAGTATCTCTTGGGGCAATATGCAAGCTGTTTAATATTATTGATGAAGAATCCTTGGAGAAGGCAATTCTAAATAGAATTCCACCGGGAACAGAAGAAGTCAATAAAAAAGCATTTCAGGAGGGACTAAAACTAGTATAAAGGATGATGCTATGAACGTTGACAGAAATGAAGACCTGATAGAAGTTATAAAAGAAAATTTTTATGAGTTTAGCAAAGGACAAAAGTTGATTGGACAGTTTATTGTTGATCACTATGATAAGGCAGCTTTTATGACTGCTGCTAAGATAGGCAATACTGTAGATGTTAGTGAATCAACTGTAGTAAGGTTTGCAACGGCAATGGGTTTTTCTGGATTTCCGGAATTACAAAAAGCCCTACAAGTAATGATAAAGAACAAGTTAACTACAGTTCAAAGATTAAGTTTAGATGATGATACCGATGATTCTGAAGAATTCGTGAAAAAAGTTTTAAAAAACGAAATATCAAGTTTGAAAAACTTAGCAGATAATTTAAGTCAAAAAAAACTTGATGAAGCTACAGATTTGATTTTCAATGCAAATAAAATTTATATAATCGGTATGAGAGTATCACACACATTATCACAGTATCTTGGATTTTATCTTGATGTAATATTAGATAATGTAAAAGTTATTAACGTTGGATCCTTTTCCTTATTTGAGCAAATGGTAAGAATATCAGAGGATGATTTGCTTATATGTTTAAGTTATCCAAGGTATTCAAAACAAACTATGGATGCTGCAAATTTTGCTAAAGAGAGAAAGGCTAAAATTCTTTCTATAACAGATACAGAATCATCACCTTTTTACCAAATGTCAGATGTAGCATTGCTAGGAAAAAGTAATATGGCAACATTTGTCGATTCCCTAGTAACTCCTTTAGCCTTAATTAATTCAATAATAATTAATATAGGGTTAAGAGAAAAAGATGATATAATAAAGTACTTTGACCTTTTAGAAAATGTTTGGGAAAAGTATAGTATATATAATCAGGATTGTGACAATAAAAAGTAGTTAAAATTATAATAAATAGCCGGTATTATTATACCGGTTATTTTATTTTATAAGAACTATTTTAAATAAATACCAAGATAGTTTTAATTTATGTTGTTTTAATTTAAGTTTTATAATATAATGTTAGAGGTGATTTTATGAATAGATATACTATAAGAGGCGCAATTACAGTTAAAAACAACAATTCAGAAGATATAAGGAAAAATACAATTAGACTTCTAAAAGAAGCAATGGAAGAAAACCATATTGAAGTTGGGGATATAGAATCTATTATTTTTACTTGTACCAATGATTTAGATGCTGTTTATCCAGCCAAGTTTGCAAGGGAAATAGGTTTGACAGAAGCATCCTTGTTATGTATGCAGGAGATGAATGTAAAAGACAGTCTTAAGAAATGTATAAGAATTTTGATTTTTTTAAGAAATAATGTTAAATTAAAAGATGTATGTAATATTTATCTTAATGAAGCAAAAACTTTAAGAAAAGATATTAATTAAGGAGAGTTAATGATAATAGCCATAGATGGACCAGCTGGAGCTGGAAAAAGTACTATAGCTAAAGAATTAAGCAAAAAATTCAACTTTACTTATATAAGCTCCGGAAAAATATATAGAAGTATAGCTTTATATCTAAGTAATAATAATGTGGATATAAAAAACAGAGATTTAGTAAAAAATGAAATCAAAAATATAAATATAAGCTATGAAAACGAGTTTTATCTTAATGATAATCCTGTTGAAAATTTTATAAATAGTGATATAATTTCTAAATTAACATCTGATATTTCAAAATTTTCTTTTGTTAGAGATTTTGTGCAAAATATCATTGAAGATGTATCCAAAGGAAAAAATATAATTATGGATGGTCGCGACATAGGTACTAAAGTTTTTCCGAAAGCAGATTATAAATTTTATCTAACAGCATCTGTTGAGGAAAGAGCTAATAGACGATTCAAAGAATTGAAGAAAAAAGGCTTAGACGTAAAATACAAAGCTATATATGAATCTATAAAAGACAGGGACTTTAATGATACTCATAGAGATATATCACCCTTAAAGAAAGCCAAAGATGCAGTTGTTATAGATTCTAACAATAAATCAATAAAAGAAGTAGTTGATGAAATGTCAAAATACATCAACTTAAATGGGAGGATTTAATTGTTTTATAAAGTTGTATCGGCTATCGCAAGAGTACTTTTGAATATAGTTTTTAGAATCAATGTTTATGGTGAAAACCGTAAAATAAAAGATTTTGATGATAATTACATAATATGTGGTAATCATTCCTCCATGCTTGACCCAGTATTAGTAGCCATAACTCATAATAATAATATAAGATATATGGCAAAAAAAGAATTATTTGAAAATATATTTTTGAAATTCATGTTGGATAATTTAAAAGCTTTTCCCGTAGATAGAGAAGGAAACAATCTTTCTGCTATAAAGAAATCTTTAAGAATACTAAGAAATAATGAAGTTTTAGGTATTTTTCCAGAAGGAACAAGAGTTACAAGCAAAAAAAGCTCTTCAGCTAAAGGTGGAGTTTCAATCATTGCTACCAAAGCAAAGAAAAGAATTCTTCCAGTGTACATAGATTCTAATTATAATTTATTTGGAAAGATAGATATATATTATGGGGATTTTATAAGCTTAGATGAGTACTATGATAAAAAATTAAATTCAGAAGATTATATGAAAATAGGTGAAGATGTTTTAAAAAAGATTTACAATTTAAAGGAAGATTTTAATGAAAAATAAAAAAATAAAAAAAGCAGAATACCTGGGTACGTGTTTTGGTGTTGAAAGAGCTCTTGAAATAACATATAATGCTTTAGAGGATGATAATCATTTATACTGTTATGGTGATTTAATACATAATAATGATGTAAAAAAAGAGTTAGAAAACAGAGGATTAATTGTATTAAATGACTTTAACAGTGTAGACAATGAAAAAAGCAATAAAATAATATTCAGAAGTCATGGAGTAAGCAAGAGCATATATGAAGAAGCAAAAGAGAAAAATTTAAAAATAATTGATGCTACTTGTCCAAAAGTAAAAAAGATACACAAAATCGTTGAAGACTGTTATAATAATGATTATAAAATAATATTATTTGGCAACAAAGACCATCCAGAAATAGTAGGTATAAAAGGATGGTGCAATGATGAAGCTTTGATTTCAAAAGATTTAGAGGAATTTAGATCAAAAGAACATTTAATAAAAGATAGTAAGTTATGCGTAGTTTTTCAAACTACTTATAATTTAAATAAATTTAAAAAAATAGAACAGCATTTAAAAAAGTATGAGAATATAAG
>CAYMUD010000041.1:0-9337 GCA_964393495.1 uncultured Clostridia bacterium
GACGAGCATTACTAAAATTATAAATAAAGGATATGCATTTGTCAATACATGTAAAAACTACTTGTCTATTATTCCTCCACCTATTAGGTATTTATCTTTATAGAAAACAAGAGACTGTCCTAGGGTTATTGCTCTAACTGGATTTTTAAATTTAATTTTAAGATTTTCCCCTTCTTTTTTTATAGAAATTTTTTCTTCTTTATGAGAATATCTTACTTTTGCATTAAATTCTTCTTTTTCTATATTTACGTCTGAGTTTAATATGTTGTATTCTCTTAAAATGCATTGGCTGCTGTAAAGGTCTTCTTTTAGTCCTAATGTTATATTTTTATTATCATAATTTATATCTATTATATAGTGGGGTTCCCCTAAAGCTATACCTAGACCTTTTCTTTGACCTACTGTATAGTTTTGTATACCTTTATGTTTGCCTAATATATTACCATTCTTATTTACAAAATTTCCTTCTAAGTTAATGTTAATATATTCTTTTAGGAAGTCTTGGTAGTTGTTGTCTTTAATAAAGCATATGTCTTGACTTTCACTCTTAGAATGAAAATCTATTCCGATTTTTGATGCTATCTTTCTAGCTTCAGCTTTATTATCCAATTCTCCTATTGGCAGTAGAATATTTTTTAAATTTTCATACTTAATGTTATATAGGTAATAACTTTGGTCTTTTTTCTCGTTAATTGATTTTTTAACGTAGTATTTGTTACCTTCTTTAACTATACGTCCATATTGTCCTGTTGCTATTTTATTTATTCCCAGTTTATTTGCAGATTTTAAAAATTCATTGTATTTTATTTCCTTGTTGCATTTCACGCAGGGGTTAGGTGTTTTTCCTTTTCTGTAGTTATCTACAAAATCTTTGATTACTGAATTTTTGAATTCATATATATAATCTAAGACATGGAATTCTATTCCCATTTTTTCGCAAATTTTTTTAGCATCATTTACCGTAGCTTGGGTTTTTTCATTGTTTATTACCTTGAAGGTTGCTCCTACAACTTCGTAACCTTTTTCTCTCAATATAACAGCAGCAGCGGTACTATCAATACCGCCGCTCATGCCAAGTAATACTTTTTCTTTTTTAATGCTCATGTGGATCCTCTGGTTCGTAATTTTCTATTCCTTTTATTGTTTTTCCGGTTTTTTGAGAATAATCGTAAAGTGCTGATTTCACTGCTTGTTCTGCTAGTACCGAACAGTGAACTTTAGCTTTAGGCAGTCCTCCTAAAGCTTCTATTACAGCTTTATTTGTAAGTGCTACTGCTTCGTCTACACTTTTTCCTTTTATTAGTTCTGTAGCCATGCTTGATGATGCAATTGCTGACCCGCATCCAAAGGTAAGGAATTTAACATCTTCAATTATGTCCTCTTTATTTATTTTAAGATATATTTTCATTATATCTCCACATTTTGCATTTCCTACTTCACCAACCCCGTTAGCATCTTCAATTTCTCCTACATTTCTAGGATTTTTAAAGTGATCCATTACTTCTTCTGTATACATGTAATTATTCCTCCCTTTTTTTGTATAATGGTGACATTTGTCTTAGTCTTTTCACCACTGTAATTAATTTTTCTACTGTATAGTCTACATCTTCTACCGTATTATAATCTGATAAACTTAGTCTAAGTGATCCGTGGGCAATTTCGTGGGGTAATCCTATTGACATAAGAACGTGAGAAGGATCTAAAGCTCCTGATGTACAAGCTGAACCACTAGATGCACTAATTCCTTCCATATCTAAATATAGTAAAAGAGATTCTCCTTCTATATATTTAAAGGCAAAGTTTACATTCCCCGGTAATCTTTTTTCCCTGTGACCGTTTAACCTAGCATTTGGGATTTCTTTTTCTATTTTCTCGATTAATCTATCTCTTAATGAAGTTAATTTTTCTTTTTTTTGATCAAAATTGTTGTAAGCAATATCTGCTGCTTTACCTAATCCAATTATTCCCGGTACGTTTTCTGTTCCTGCTCTAAGTTTCTTTTCTTGAGCTCCACCGTGAATAAGATTATGTATTTTTATACCTTTTTTAATATACAGTGCTCCTACACCTTTTGGTCCGTGGATTTTGTGAGCAGATAATGAAAGTAAATCTATGTTCATCTCTTCAACATCTATTTTTTCGTTTCCTACAGCTTGAACTGCATCTGTATGAAAGTATACATCGTGTTTTTTAGCTATATCACCTATTTCTTTTATAGGCTGAATAGTTCCGATTTCGTTGTTTGCAAACATTACTGTAATGAGAAGTGTATTGTCTTTTATAGAATTTTCAAGTTGCTCTAAATCTATAAGTCCATCTTCATCTACATCTAAGTAGGTTACTTCTACACCTTTCTTTTCTAAATATTCACATGTATGTAAAATCGCATGATGTTCTATTTTTGTGGTAATAATGTGATTTCCTTTTTTTTCATTAGCGGAAAGTATTCCTTTTACAGCCCAGTTGTCAGCTTCTGAACCTCCACCGGTAAAATATATTTCACCAGGTTTGCTGTTAATTAATCTAGCTACTTTTTCCCTTGAACTTTCTACTGCTTTTTTAGACAACTGTCCAAAATTATATATGCTAGATGGATTACCGTAAAGTTCTCCATAGTATTTGTTCATTTCTTCTATTACTTCATCTTTTACTCTTGTAGTAGCTGCATTATCTAAATATACTTTTTTCATTAACGAGCCTCCTTGCGTATTTCATTTCTTTTTTGTACCATGTCATATAATGTTGTGTTATCTATAATGTTATTTATACTTTTTTCTATATCTTCAAATATTATTCTAGTAACACAGGTATTTTCTGCTCCACAGTTTTCGTTTTTAAGGCAATCTGAAGAAGTAATATCTCCTTCTAAAGCCCTTAAAACCATACCTACAGTAATATCCTTTGGCTCTTTAGCTAAAAGATATCCTCCTTGCTTTCCTCTAATGGTTTTTATATAACCTGATTTTTTCAACTTAGATAAAAGCTGTTCTAAATAGCTTTCAGGTATTTTGTATTTTTGCGATATAGTTTTAAGGTTTATAGGACCATCTCCATAGAAAAAGGCTAGTTCCAAAGAAGCCTTTAAACCATATCTTCCTTTTGTTGATAAGAGCATTTTGTTTCCTCCTAATCCCGACTTATTTTGTAGGGTATAAAAAAGTATACAATACCCTAGTAATTTTGTCAAGATTAGACCCAAAAAAAGATGAATTAATTAAGATACAATTCATCTTCCAGCTCTTCAAGGAGACCAAACTCATATTTTAATGTTCTTATTTGGTTCTCATATTCAACAATATCTATTTCATCGTTGTTAAGCATATCGTCAAGAATCTTTTTACCACCGTCGTAGAAAAATATTTCTTTGCAAGGCCAAATGATATTTTTTGTTTCTTCATTTTTAGTTGCTTCTTCTACTACAAAGCTGGCTTCTTCCATTAGACTAAAATCTTGAGAGCCTAATATATAAAGCTTTTTAATGTTTATTTTTTTTCTTTCACAGAATTTTCTAATTCTCTTTTTAAGCAGTAGATGTTCTTTATTAATTTCGCATTGTTCTAGATCATTTGGACTGGTAATCATATTTTGGTTGTAGTATTCAAGAATAATGTTGTATGATTTATCTTTTTTAAGATTATCCAAGCTTGGACTTATAATTTTTAGTATTTTATCAGTGTATAAATCTTTTGTTTTTATTTTTCTTATCATTTTCGCACCTCTTTATCCAGATTTTCCAGGTATTCTAAATATTTTTTTATTTTCTTTTCGTACCCGATCGTTCCTGGATTATAAAATTTTTCATTAATACCTTCCGGAAGATATCTTTGTTTTACATAATTGTACTTATAGTTGTGAGGATATTTATATATTCCATCGCTGGTATCTTTGTTTTGCTTATAGCTTTCATCTTTTAGGTAGCTCGGAACTCTAATGTTTGATTTTTCAGCTTTTGACATAGCTTTGTTGATTGCCATATATGAAGTATTGCTTTTAGGAGCGCAGGATATGTAAACAACTGCTTGTGCTAAAAGTATTCTTCCTTCAGGCATACCTATTATTTCTATAGCCTTAAAAGCGTTTACAGCTACTTCTAATGCTTTAGGGTCTGCATTTCCTATGTCTTCTGAAGCACAAATAATTATCCTTCGTCCTAGAAACTTAGGGTCCTCTCCTGCTACCAGCATTTTAGCCAAGTAAAATAGGGCTGCATCAGGATCAGAACCTCTCATGCTTTTTATAAAAGCTGATATATAATCATAGTGCTTATCTCCATTTTTATCGTAAAAATTTGTATTCTTTTGAATACTTTCCTTTGCTACATCTATAGTTATTTGAATTTTACCATCTTTATTTTTGTTTGTTGTTACAACAGCAAGTTCTAAAGCATTTAATGCCTTTCTACCATCACCGTTGGAATAATTGGAAATTAATTCAAGAGCTTCATCTTGAACTTCTATTGATTTCTTACCTAAACCTTTATCTTTATTTTCAAGAGTATACTCCAGAAGTTTCTTAATGTCAATTGGAGATAAACTTTTTAGTTCAAATATGGTAGACCTTGACAACAAAGCATTGTTAACTTCAAAGTAGGGGTTTTCAGTAGTAGCTCCTATTAGTATAATGGTTCCGTTTTCTACATAGGGTAGTAGAGCGTCCTGCTGAAGCTTGTTGAATCTGTGAATCTCATCTATAAATACTATAGTCTGCCTTTCGTGCATTGAGATTTCATCTATAGCTTCTTGAATATACTTTTTTATGTCTTTAACTCCTGAAGTTACAGCATTAAGAACTTTGAAGGTCTTTTTTGTTTGTTTTGCTATAATTTTACCTAAGGTTGTTTTACCACTACCTGTAGGTCCATAAAGGATGATAGAGCTAATCATATCTGCTTCTATCATCCTTCTTAACATTTTCCCTTCACTTATTATATGTTCTTGACCGAAAAACTCATCTAAAGTCTCCGGTCTCATTTTATCCGCAAGAGGTTTATTTTTATCTATAAAATTTTCATAACTTCTGTTAAAAAAATCATTTTCCATATTTATATTAATTATTTTCCGCCTTTTTAATTAAATTTGCAACTCTATCTTTTAAATCTATTTTATCCTGTTTTTTTAATAAAGCATTATTAATTATGTCGGCTAATTCTGCCATATTTTCTTCTTTAAATCCTTTTGTAGTTATAGCGGGAGTTCCTATTCTAATTCCACTAGTTACAAATGGACTTTCAGGGTCTTCTGGTACAGTATTTTTATTAACTGTTATGTTTATTTCATCTAATAAAGCTTCAGCATCTTTTCCTGTAATATTTTTACTTCTTAAGTCTAAAAGCATAAGATGATTATCAGTACCACCAGATACTACTCTAAAGTCTCTTTTAGTAAATTCTTCTGCTAATACTTTAGCATTTTTTATTATCTGTTTTTGATATTCTTTAAAATCATCTTGTAGAGCTTCTTTAAAAGATACTGCTTTAGCAGCAATAATATGCATTAAAGGTCCACCTTGAGTTCCAGGGAATATAGCTTTATCGATTTTTTTAGCGTATTCTTTTTTGCATAAAATAGCTCCACCTCTAGGGCCTCGTAGAGTTTTATGAGTAGTTGTAGTTACTACATCAGCATATTCTACTGGGTTTTGATGAAGTCCTGCAGCTATTAAACCTGCAATATGAGCCATATCTACCATCAAAAGCGAGCCTGATTCATCTGCTATTTCTCTGAATTTTTTAAAATCTATAGTTCTAGAATAAGCACTTGCTCCTGCTATTATCATTTTTGGCTTTTCTTTTAGTGCTATTTCTCTTAATTTGTCGTAATCTATTGTTTCTGTTTCTTTATCTACTCCGTAAGGGATAACTTCATATTGTTTTCCAGAAAAATTTACTGGACTTCCGTGAGTTAGATGTCCACCTTCTGAAAGGTTCATACCTAATATTTTGTCACCAGGCTTTAAAAATGCAAAATAAACAGCAATATTAGCACTTGAACCTGAGTGAGGTTGAACATTAGCATGTTCTGCATTAAATAATTTTTTAAGTCTTTCTATAGCTAAAGTTTCAACTTCATCTACAAATTCACAACCACCGTAATATCTTTTACCAGGATATCCTTCAGCATATTTGTTAGTAAGTTGACTTCCCATAGCTTCTAAAACTGCATCTGAAACAAAATTTTCTGATGCAATTAATTCTATATTTCTATCCTGTCTTCCTAGTTCTCTTCCAATAGAGTTGTATATTTCTTCATCTACTTTTTTGATATTATCAAACATAATTACTCTCCTTTATTTATTGAATTTTATTATTATGTCAATTAAGTCGTCGATTGTTTTTTCAGGGTCTTCATTTTCGATTTTATTTTTTATACATTCTTTAGTATAGTTTTCTAGAACTATTCCACCAACACTATTTAATGCTGATTTTGCTGCTGTTATTTGTGTTATAATATCGCCGCAAAATTTACCTTCTTCTATCATTTTCTCTATACCTTTAACTTGACCTTCTATTCTTTTTAATCTGTTTATTAATTTTTTCTTATCATTTTCCATAAAATACCTCTTTAGATCTTTCTTATATCTTCGATTATTATAGTATCATTTAAAAGATATTTATCAATAGCTTTCATAATAAAATGGGAACCCAGGAGAGACAATAACCCCAGTAATCCTCCTACTGTTTCGCTAAGTTGTAAAAAATAAATTGTATAAACTATAGTAAAAATCATTATGGTTAAAGGTAATCCGTAAGCTAAAATAGAGTATAATACTACATTTTTAGCTCTTGCTGTTAGTTCTACGAATTCTCCTAAATTATATTTGTTATTTTTTACTTTTATAATATGTCCATCTTCAGAACATCCACTACTGCAGGATTGACAGTTGTCTCCACAGGATGATGCTCTAGGGACTCTTATAAAAGCATTGTTATTATCGATATTAACTACCTGTCCAATTTTTTTCACAGTATCACATCCTCTTCTTTAAAGGCTATTTTATTTATAACATAAGATGATAATAAAAGTCCAGCAGAACTAGGAACAAAGGATGTACTTCCAAGTTGATTGTCTGTGGTTTCAATAGGTTTTTCAGATGAAAAAACAACATTTACTTTGTCTATTTTGAGTTTTTTCAATTCTTTTCTCATTTTTTTAGCTAAAGGACAATTAAAGGTTTTATAAATATCTTCTATCTTTAACATTTCCGGATTAATTCTATTTCCAGTGCCCAAACAACTTATTACAGGGATCTTATTTTCCTTGCAGTATTTTATGATAGCCAGTTTTCCTTTTACATCATCAATAGCATCTATTACATAATTATACTCTATTTTAAAAAAATCTTCGACATTTTCTTCTGTAACTTTTTCATCATTAATGATTATATTAGTATCTCTACAGTGTTTTTCTATATTTTCTTTTAGTACTTCAACTTTTTTTCTACCAATATTATCATAGTTAGAGTAAAGTTGTCTGTTTAAATTCGAAATCTCATAATCATCAAAATCTACTAAGGTTAAAGTATTTATAAAATTTCTTGATATAGCTTCGGCGGCTAAACTACCTACGCCGCCTAATCCAAATATAATAATTCTTGATTCTTTTATTTTCTTTATGTTTTTTTTATATATTATTTCACTTCTTGCAAAGGGTTTATTATTCAATTATTTTCAATCCTAATTCTTCTAATTGTTTTTCTTCAACATCTGTTGGTGCATTTGATAGTAAACAAGTAGCTTTTTGTGTTTTTGGAAATGCAATAACATCTCTTATGTTTTTAGAGTTAGTTAAAGTCATTATAAGTCTATCTAAACCAAAAGCTATGCCTCCGTGAGGTGGAACTCCGTATTTAAAAGCATCTAGTAAAAATCCAAATTTTCTATTTGCATCTTCTTCTGTTATACCTAAAACCTTGAACATTTTATTTTGAAGTTTAGTATTTGTTATTCTAATACTTCCTCCACCTAGTTCTTCTCCATTTATAACTAAATCGTATGCTTTAGCTTTAACTGATTCCGGCTGTGTTTCTAATTTATCCATATCTTCATCTATAGGACTTGTAAATGGATGGTGTTTAGCTGCATATCTTCCTTCTTCTTCATCGTATTCTAATAATGGAAATTCTGTTATCCAGAGCATTTGAAATTCGTCACTGTTTATAAGCTTTAAATTTTCAGCTATTTTTTTTCTTAAAGCTCCTAGTGCATTGTTTACATTGTTATTTTCATCAGCTATTACAAATAATATATCTTCTTCTTTTAAGTTTAAATCATTAACTATATTATTTAACTCTTCTTCTGATAAAAATTTAGATATTGGAGAATCAAGATTTCCATCTTTATATTTAAACCATGCCAAGCCCTTAGCATTATATGTTTTTATATATTTTTCTAATTTTGATATCTTATTTCTCGAGAACTCATCAGATTTTCCTTCTATTACTATACCTTTTACTGATCTACCTTTTTTAGTATTACTTTTAAAAGCATTAAATTTAGAATTTTCAAATATATAAGAAAGATCATTAAATTCAAAGCCAAATCTTAAATCCGGTTTGTCACTACCGTATTTATTTACTGCTTCTTCATATGTCATTCTTTTAATAGGTGTTTGTACTTCATAGTCCAATACTTCTTTAAAAATTTTCTTTACTAATTTTTCATTGATTTTAATAATGTCCTCTTCATCAACGAAAGACATTTCCATATCCAACTGTGTAAATTCCGGTTGTCTATTTGCTCTTAGGTCTTCATCTCTGAAACACTTAGCTATTTGATAATATCTATCGTATCCTGAGACCATGAGAAGTTGTTTGAAAATTTGAGGTGATTGAGGTAATGCAAAGAATTTGCCTTTGTTAGTTCTGCTAGGAACTAAATAATCTCTAGCACCTTCTGGCGTTGGCTTGTTTAATATAGGTGTTTCTATTTCTAAAAAACCATTTTCTTCCATAAAGGTTCTTATTATATTTACTGTTTTGCTTCTAATCCTTAGATTGTTCTGCATGTAAGGCTTTCTTAACTCTAAGAATCTATTTTTAAGTCTTAAATCATCTGATATATCATCGTCGTCTTTTATATATATAGGAGGTGTATCAGACTTGCTGAATATTTTAAGTTCCTGAGCATAAATCTCAATATCTCCAGTAGGCATTGAAGAGTTCTTTGATTGTCTTTCTCTAACTAAACCTTCTACTCCAATAACATATTCAGACTTTATGTCTTCGCTTTTTTTCAAAAGTTCTTTACTTTCTTTATCATCAAAAACAACTTGTACTAGGCCACTAATATCTCTTAAATCAACAAAAACAAGTCCCCCAAGACTTCTCTGTTTTTGGGTCC
>CAYMUD010000042.1:0-9331 GCA_964393495.1 uncultured Clostridia bacterium
CTATCAGAAAGCTCAGTCCGCGGATAAAGGTTTGAAAATAAAATGGTTTAAAGAAAGAGGAAGCAAACTCTAATATTTAGATGACTTTTCAAATTCTTTAAGTATTTTCTCGTATTCTCCACTATTATATGCAATAATATTTTTAAGATGTGCAAAAGAGTCTAGGTCAATTGATGTGAACTCTACACCAAAACCATCTTCATCTATTCTTTTTACTGTAGCTTTTAGGTCCAAAGCTAATTTAGATGTTGTTCCTGTAAGGTTTAATTTAAGGTTGATTTCATCCCCGGTTAAAAGATTAATCGGGTTTTTAGTTTTAATGAAAGCTCCTTTCATACTAAGATTTTCTACTTTTCCTTCAATTCGGTTATTATTAAAATTTATTAAGGCTTTTGTTTCAAAAACAACTCTTGAATATTTTCTTTTGTTCATAAGATCCTCCTTTAGTTACTATTATATACTATATCGTAAGATATTTATAAACATTTAATAACAAATTGTGATTATTGATGGTATTTATACCTTATGATATAATTATACAGGATAAATCAAATATTTTAAATAAATTAATGGAGGAATTTACATATGAAATTAGTTAAAACTAAAAAAGCACCTGCAGCTGTTGGTCCTTATTCTCAAGCAGTAGAAGCTAAGGGAACTTTATTTGTGTCGGGACAGATACCTTTTGTACCGGAAACAATGACTTTAGTGGGTGAAAAAATTGAGGAACAAACTAAACAATCTTTAGAAAATATAAAAGCCATAGTTGAAGAAGCGGGATATGAAGTTGAAAATATTGTTAAGTGTCAGGTTTTCTTAAAAGACATGAATGAATTTGCTTATATGAACAAGGTTTACGAAGAATTTTTTGATGGGCATAAACCGGCAAGATGTGCAGTAGAGGTAGCGAGATTACCAAAGGATGTAAAAGTAGAAATAGATGCGATTTGTGTAAAATAATATAGTAATTTCTTTAAAGACTACCTATTTAAAATATAGGTAGTTTTTTTATGGAGGTGAAAATGAAAGATAAAATAATATTTGTTGGAAATGAACATACAAATTTTTCCAGCAGAAAAAATGTAGTTCCAGATATTATTGTAAATCATATATCTCAAGGAAGTAAGGAAAGTTGTATTTCCTGGTTTACGAGTGTAGAAAACACAAGATCTTCAGCTCATTTTCTAGTTGGCAAAGATGGAAGTATATACCAATTTGTAAATATTAGGGATATGGCTTGGGGGAACGGACTTTATTTGAAAGATATTGGATATGCAATATCAGAAAATATAAAAAAAAGAAATATTAATCCTAATAGATATAGTATATCTATAGAACACGAAGGAGTTTATCAAAAAACAAAAGGAAATCTTACAAAAAGACAGCTTGATTCTAGTATTTATCTTCATAGGTATATCATAGATTACGTATATAGAAATTACGGCAAAAATATATTTATTGATAGAGATCATATAATAGGGCATAGTGAAATTGACCCAATTAGAAAGCCCTTTTGTCCTGGAGAAAAATTTCCTTTTGAGACAATTATTAGTGAATTAAAGAAAGATAGATTTTTTATTGATATAGAAAATCATTGGGCTAAAGATGAAATAATATTATTAGCAAAAAGAAAAATTATGGAGGGCTATCCTGATGGTTCTTTTCGACCTGAGGAATATATAAGAAGAGGAGAATTAGCTAGTATAATAGGTAATATAATTAAGGATGATGCTTAAATTAAGCATCATCCTATAAGTTAGTCCATGATTTTAGATATATTGTTTGAAAATTCTACAGGATCTTCAAGAGGAAGTCCTTCTATAAGTAAAGATTGGTTATAAAGTAAATTTGTGTATAAATCTAGTTTTTCTTTATCATTTTTATAGGAATCTTCTAATGCCTTATAAACTTTATGGTTGATATTAATTTCTAATACTTTGTTAGCTTGTATATTTTGGTTATTAGGCATATTTTTAAGTACTTTTTCCATTTCTATACTTACATCACCTTCGTTAGATAAACAAACTGGATGGTTTTTTAATCTTTTGGATGCTTTAACTTTAGATATCTTACCTGAAAGAGACTTGGTCATATATTCAAAGATTTCTTTTTTCATATCTTCTTCAGGGGAATCTTCTTCGGTCTCATCATTATCTTCTATTTCCATATCACTACTGGATACGGATTTAAATTCTTTTTCCTTATATTCTGATAGCATTTTTATTGCGAATTCATCCACATCTTCAGTAAAGTATAATATTTCATAACCTTTGTCGGCTACCGCTTCAGTAAGTGGTAGTTTTTTTAGCATTTCTTTAGAGTCTCCTGCTGCATAATATATATAATTTTGTTCTTCTGCCATTCTAGATACATATTCATCTAAAGTTACCATTTTTTCTTCTTTTGAAGAGTAGAACATAAGAAGGTCTTTTAAAAAGTCTTTGTCCCTTCCAAATTCGTCGTAAACCCCAAATTTCAATTGTCTTCCGAAAGAATTGTAGAATTTTTCGTATTTTTCTCTATCGTGCTTCATCATAGTTTCAAGTTCTTTCTTGATTTTTGTTCTAAGGTTTTTGGCTATAAATTGGAGCTGTCTGTCATGTTGGAGAACTTCTCTAGATAAATTTAGAGTAAGATCTTCAGAGTCTACAACACCTTTTATAAAGCTAAAATAGTCTGGAAGTAGGTCTGGGCACCTATCCATTATTAATACTCCGTTAGAATACAGTTCTAAACCTTTTTCGTATTCCTTGCTGTAATAATCAAAAGGAATATTTTCAGGAATAAAGAGAATAGCATTGTAACGTATTACACCATCTACGCTTACGTGAAGGTGGCTTAAAGGCTTGTCAAAACCGAAGTGTTTTTCAGAGTAAAAATTTTCGTAGTCTTCATCTTCTAAGTTAAGTTTGTTTTTCTTCCAAATAGGAACCATACTGTTTATAGTTTCTACTTCAGTATAACTTTCATATTCATCTTCTGAACCTTCTTTTAATTTAGTTTTGTCAATTTCCATTTTAATTGGGTACCTTATGAAATCAGAGTATTTTTTTATTATTTTCTGTAATTCATTAGTATTTAAATATTTATCGTAGTTTTCGTCTTCGGTGTTTTCTTTAATGGTTAATATAATTTCTGTGCCTATGCTTTTTTTATCGAAACTTTCTATTGTGTAACCTTCTGCACCTTCAGAGATCCATTTATAACCTTGTTCTTCTCCTAGAGCTTTTGTTTTTACTTCAACTTTGTCGGATACCATAAAAGCTGAGTAAAATCCAACACCAAATTGTCCTATGATGTCGTAGCCATCTTTTACTTTGTTTAGGTTTTTGAAATTCAAGGATCCACTTTGTGCTATAACACCTAAATTTTCTTCTAGTTCTTCTTTAGTCATTCCAATACCTGTATCGGAAACTATAAGCTTTCTCTTATCCTTGTCCACATCAATCTTAATGCCATAATTACTCTTATGGAATTCTAGGTCTTCATTAGTAAGTGCTTTGTAGTATATTTTATCGATTGCATCACTTGAATTAGATAGTAATTCTCTTAAAAATATTTCCTTATGAGTGTAAATAGAATTAATCATAATATCTAATACTCGTTTTGATTCAGCTTTAAATTCTTTTTTTGCCATAATATCTCTCCTTTTTTTAAATTAAATAATTAGCACTCGATTATTCAGAGTGCTAATATATTTTATACCATATAATATTATTTCTGTCAATTTGCTAAAGGATTTTTAGGTACCAAGCTAGTGAGTTCATGTAGCAGTCTGAAATATCTTCGGTGTTTAGATTGAAGGCATCTCCTATTTCTGAGACTTTTTCCCAGTTTCCTTTTTCGTAAGAAATTATTAAATTTAAAAATTTATATAGTTTATCATCTTCATCTAAAAGAGAATCTTTTACTTCTTTTGATATGTTTAATTCTTTAAGTATATCTTCTAATGGTTTGTTAAGAATTACGTCGATCATAGAGAATAAACCGGACAAAAACAGAACATCAGATTTGTTTTCCATTTTAGCCTTTGATGAAAGAAGTTCTGCGAATTTAGCTCTTACCAAAGAAGTTCTAACAAGTTCTTCTGGTCTATCATTGCTGAGTTCAGTAAGGACTATAACAGAAATCCATTTTCTAGTTTTTATATCTCCCAGTAGAATAAGTGCATCTTTTACAGAATCTACCTCTCTTCTTAAGCTAAAACTTAAAGTGTTTACCATTTTGAGCAGACGATATGTTAATCCTAAATCTCTTGATATAATATTTGATAGTTCAACTAAATCAAGTTCATCTTCATTTAATTTAATTAAAAGTTGAAGATAAGAAATTTTTAGAGGTGCTAGATTTTGTGTAAGAAGTATTTCTGGTTTCTTAAAGAAATATCCTTGAAATAAATCAAATCCTAAATTTTTAGCTAACTTAAAATCTTCTTGAGTTTCTAATTTTTCAGCTAGAAGTTTTACATTTTTATTTTTAAAGGTATTAGCGATTTTAGCTATATCCTCTTTTTCAAATTTATAAAAATCAATTTTTATAATATCAGCATATTTTGTTATTAGATTTTCATTGAAATCAAGGTGGAAATTATCAACTGAGATTTTGTACTTATTCTTTTTTAAATTGTCTAGATGAGTAAAGTTATCTTCCTTTTGTAGAGTAGATAATTTCAACTCGACTACTAGATATTCTTTAGGGAATAAATCAGCAATATTTTCTTTTAATAAAGATTCTGTAAAATTGATAAAAGCAAGTTTTTCGTTTGTTATTATTTGAGGTCCAAAGGATTCAAATGTATTTAAAAGAACGTTGGTAGTAGCTTTGTCTGGTTCTGTATCATTGAATTTATTTTCAGATGATTCTCTATATAAAATTTCATATCCATATACCTTTTCTTTGGGAGTAAAAATAGGTTGTCTTGCAATAAAAATATCCATAAACTCTAATCTCCTTTTATTTGAAATAATATATTTAATTATAATATTTTACTAGGTTAATGTCAAAATATTATAAGCAATATTATCAATATAAAAAATATTGTAACTTTAATCTTTTGAGGATATCATTTATAATAAATAATATATAGAAAGAATGGAGAGTAGATATGGATTATCCTGATATAAAAAAAGCTAAAGAAATGATTTGTGAAATTGGGAAAAGAATGTATGATAGAGAATATGTAGCAGCCAATGATGGTAATATTTCTTTGAAGGTTGGAGATAATAAAATAATTTCAACACCTACGGGGGTATCAAAAGGATTTATGACGGAGGATATGATATCAGAGTTAGATTTGGATGGCAACTGGAATGGTGTAGGTATGAATCCAACTTCTGAAATAAAAATGCACCTTAGAGTATATAAAGAAAATAAAGATGTGGCAGCAGTAGTACATGCACATCCTCCTATAGCTACGGCTTTTTCTGTTGCAAATATTGAACTTACAAAGCCTATATTAATAGAAAATGTTTTGCTTTTAGGACCTATACATATAGCCTCTTATGCTAAACCAGGAACTGAGGAAGTACCCAAATCAATAGCCCCTTATTGCAGAGAATATAAGGGCGTATTGCTGGCCAACCATGGAGCACTTACTTGGGGAAGGGATTTAATGCAAGCTTACCATAGGCTTGAGTCTATGGAACATTATGCTAAAATACTTATGTACTCTAGCCAAGTATTAGGTAGCAAAAACGAACTTAGCAAATATCAAATAGAAGATTTAAAAAAATAGAGGTGAATATATGTTAATCAAAGGAATAGCAGCAAGCAGTGGTATATGCATTGGTAAAGTTTTTAAATTAAAAAAAGAAAAATTAGTAACTTCAAATGAAAAAGTAGAAGATATTCAGAAAGAAATAAGCAAATTAGAGTTAGCTCTAGAGATTAGCGAAAAAGAGATTATGAAAATAAGAGACAAAACAGAAAGAAAAATGGACAAAAATCACGGGGCTATATTTGATGCTCATATTCAAATCTTGAGAGATCCTGAATTAATAAAAAATACTATTAGTATAATAAAAAATAGAAAAATTAATGTAGGAAGAGCTTTTCAATTAACAGTAGATAATTTTGTAAAAATATTTGAAGAAATTGATAGTGAATATATGAGAGAAAGAGCAAGTGATATAGTTGATGTTTCCAATAGAGTGTTGGGACACTTGTTAAAGCAAAATATAAAGGACCCGGGATTAATGGAAAAAGAAGGAGTGATAGTAGCCCAAGACTTAACTCCTACAGATACCGCATCATTAGATAAAAATTATGTAAAAGGATTTGCAACAGATAAAGGTGGAAGAACTGGTCATAGTGCGATAATGGCTAGAACTTTGGAAATCCCTGCTGTAGTAGGTACAAAAAGTATAATGGAAAATTCTAGGGAGGGTGATGATATTATAATAGATGGAGAAGAAGGTATTGTAATAATTAACCCTAACAGAGAACAATTAAAAGAGTATAGGAAAAAAGAAAAGATATATATAGATAATAAAGAGAGATTAAAAAAATATAAATTGAGAGAGTCTAAAACTAAAGATGGTAAAAAAATAGAATTAGCAGGTAATATAGGTTGTCCAGAGGATTTGCAGGGAGTATTAAACAATGGTGGCGAAGGTGTAGGATTGTATAGAACCGAGTTTTTGTTCATAGGTAAAAAATATTGTCCTTCTGAAAAAGAACAGCTTCAAGCATATAAAGAGGTTTTGAAAAAAATGGATGGAAAACCCTTGATAATAAGGACTTTGGATATAGGAGGAGATAAGTCCATTGAATATTTGGATAGAACAAAGGAAATGAATCCTTTTCTGGGGAATAGAGCAATTAGATTTTGTCTTGAAAGGCATGATATTTTTAAAGAACAGATAAGAGCTCTTCTTAAAGCCAGCTCTTATGGAAATCTCAAGATAATGTTTCCCATGATAGCTACTATAGAAGAATTGAGAGATGCTAAGAAAATGGTTAAAACTTGCCAAGAAGAACTAATAGGTGAAGGAATAGAAATAAAGGAAAATATGGAAATAGGAATGATGATAGAAGTACCATCAGCAGCACTATTAGCAGATAAATTTGCTAAAGAAGTTGATTTTTTCTCAATAGGGACTAATGATCTTATACAGTATACCTTTGCAGCGGATAGAATGAATGAAAAAGTATCATATCTTTATCAACCATATAATCCAGCACTACTTAGATTAATAAAAATGGTGGTAGACGCATCACATAGCCAAGGCAAGTGGACGGGCATGTGTGGAGAGATGGCAGGAGATGAAAAAATAATCCCTATACTTGTAGGCTTAGGATTAGACGAATTGAGTATGACTTCTTCAAGTATATTAAGAATCAGGGAGATTGTTGGAAAAATCGAATATGAAAAAGCAAAGGAAATAGCAAAAATAGCTTTAAATATGAATAGCAACAGAGATGTAGAAAAGTTATTAGAAGAAAATTTTAATTACTAGAATTTTTCACTTTTCTATTATAAATAAATGGCTGAAAAACTAGAGAATATATTAGAAGCAGTATAGGAAAATAAGACCATTTAAAATATTCAGTAGTAGGTACACCAGTAAGTGCTGTGACGATTAGGCCGTTAACATTCCAGGGAATTATGCCTACAATTCCTATACCTGCATTTCCAATTGTTGAAGCTAAAAATTTCTTGTCTATATTATGTTCATCGTAAATACCCTTAAAATTATCTCCGGTGATTATTGCAGTAAGAGTTTGATTGCAGGTTATTAGAGTGAGTATAACAGATGTAATCGCCGTATTTAAGATTACAGTAATGGGTTTTTTGCTTCTATTCAAAACAGGATTAATAAGAGGCTTAATGAGTCCTGTAACTCTAAGAACACCGTTTAATAAAGCTGAACTGGCGATGACCATAAGAACAGAAATCATGTTGATGAATCCATTTGTATTTAGCAGATAGGAATATTCATCTACAGGAGATTTGTATCCGTATAGTATTAATTCTAAATTAAGACTTCCCCTTGTAAAAAATGAAATCACAAATGCTGAAATAAGAGCAGTGCCTATGGCTTTTAATACGGGAATTTTAAAAATAATCATGACTAATAGAATGAATACAGGTAGAAGCATCCAATATTTAATATCAAAAACTTTTTTCATATTTAATAGAATTTCGCTATCTACTTCTGGTATGGGTGAAATCATAAAAAATAAAAACCCTGAAATTATTAAAGGGAATATACTATCTTTAAGCATACGAGGAACTGTATTTAAAATATTAGATTCACTTACAGCGGCAGATAGATGAGCTGAAGTAGATAAATAGGAGGTTCTATCTCCAAAGTAAGCACCAGAAACCAGGGCTCCTACTACCATAGGTAGTGGAATAGATGATAAAAGAGCGGTGCTTATAAATAAAGGGCTCAATATTGAAAGGGTTCCTACAGCTGTACCTAAAAGCATAGATAAAACCAAGGTGGAAATAAAGGCTGAAAAAGTTAAAGGAAAATTTTCAAGTAAGGGAGTAAAAGCATATATCAGAGTATGAAGAGCTTGAGATTTTCCCAGCAAAGGAAGGTAAAGTCCTATTAATGCTAATAGCACAAATATCTTGCTTACGCTTTTAAAGGAGATTTTGATTTCTTTGAATAAATTCTTAATAGGTATCTTATAGCTAGTAAGATAAACTAGTCCTGGAAGTGAACCTCCAGATATAGCTATAAAAATAGGAAAGTCAAAGTATATAGATAATACTATTAAAAACATTAGAAATATGACAGTTGCTAGTGAAAAAAGAAATTTTTTATTCTTCATAATAACCTCCAAGTATAGGATTAATATAACAAATATAAATATGAAAATCAATTGACTCTTAAATAAAATGATAAATACTTGAAAAAAAATCATAATTAGAATATATTTTACTTAATAAAATAACATAGGAGGTAAAAAATGAAAATACTTTTGATAATAGATATGCTTAAAGACTTTATGGATAGAGATGGTGTACTCTTTTGCGGCGAAGATTCTAAAAAAATAATTCCTTTCATTAAAAACAAAATCAATAAATTTAAAAGTGATAATTTCCCGATTATATTTATAGCTGACAGCCACGAGGAAGATGATAAGGAATTTGAAATGTTTCCAAAACATTGTGTAAAAGGTAGCAAAGGCGCAGAAATCCTGGAAGAACTCTTTTTTAAAGATGCACCAGTTCTTAAAAAATCAAGATACAGCGGTTTTTTCAACACAAAGCTAGAAGAATTGTTATACAGCTACGGCAGTGATATAGAAGTTCATGTAGTGGGTGTATGTACTAATATTTGTGTTATGTATACAGTAGAAGAACTTAGAAATAGAG
>CAYMUD010000043.1:0-9327 GCA_964393495.1 uncultured Clostridia bacterium
CTACAGGATCTTTGTCAGACCATAGTTTATGAACCTCTTCTACCACTCTCATGCTGAAATCTCTTTCATCTAATGATTTATCTTTTAGTAATTCTTCTTTTATTTCTTCTATCTTAGTATCAAGTTCTTCTCCCATTTCAGCTTTCATTGCTTCATATAATTCTTGAAAAGACATAACTCTTGGTTTCCAAGGAAGCTCCTCATGTGGGAATTTACTTGCTTCACAAAACTGCTTGTACTGGTCGTTTAGGTCAGCTATTACTTCAGTAAATGCCTCATTAGCTGATTTTTTTAATTTAACCATAACTTCATCAGGAGTAGTTTTATGAGTTGAATAGTTGAAGTACAAAGTAGCCGTCTTAGCTATCTGCACTGAATACTCTTCTTTCATATCTTTTTGTCTTAAAGTTATAGGAGGAAGGGAAACCTCTCCTTCTGCAACATCACAGTGTTCAAATTTAAGATTTAATTTATTAGTAATAGCTCCTGCCAACTGGTTAGGATCTAATCCTTTATATGCTTCTCCAACATGAGTTTCTTTACCCACAACATAGAAAGAAGGCATTAATTTACCAACTGTTCCAACGAAGATATATTTATTTTCGTCTCCAGGATAAAGCTGAGTCATATAGTCGGTATCTAAAACTGCTAAATAATCAAAATTTTCTTTTTCTTGTATTTTAACTAGGTCTTGAACTACAGAAAGCATTCCTCCGGAATTTCCTTCTTCGTCACCAACTGCTCCAAATACTATGTTTCCTTCAAAGTTTTCTAAATCTTTTGATATATCTTCCATTATGCACATAAGTGTAGCAACTCCACACTTCATGTCGAATATTCCTCTTCCGAAAAGCCAATCTCCAGATTCTAAATCCTTTTTAGCATCTTCTGGAAGACTAACACCTTTAAATTTTTCTGCTAATTCAAAAGGTTTTGTTGCATATTCCTGTAAGTTACCATAATCTGAGATACCTACTGTATCAGTATGTCCTATAAGTACTAGGGTTTTGTTGCTGTTACCTTTTTTACCCTTCATTGTTGCTACAACACTCTTTCTTTCAAGAGGATCATCGTCAAAATCTACAAATTTTAACTGATCTGGATTTTTCTTGTAGTAATCCATTTCTTCGAATTTCTTATAAACAGCATTTACAGAGTCTAATTCACTTTTAGATCCAACAATGCTTTTGATGTTAGTTAATTCAAGTGTAAGTTCTTCAATTCTTTTTGATAAACTCATATTACTCTCCTATTTAAATTGAATTTAGGTTAATTAAGGTAACCTATAACCCTTTTGAAAATTTATACATTGCGTTATTATTTATTAGCCTTTAAAAAGAGTTCCTAAAAAAAGAAACCCTTTATATCCCTACACTACATGGTATTAGATGATATACGTATTGTCAATATCTCCTGTATATATACAATTAATATTTCTTAACAATTACTCTTATTTTTCATCAATGGAATATAATCCTTCATCCAGTAAAATTTCCATAGTCCATCTTGCAGAATTTCCGCATACAGCAGTACATTTGTCATCGTGAGCACCCAATGAGTCGAATTCTTTATATTCTTCTCTTATCCAAAGGTTGAAAGATTTTCCAAATAATTTTTTATTTATTTCACTACATTTTCCAGAACCGTAATATTCTTCAAATTTTCCCGCTAATTTTCTAGATAACTTAAAAGTTTGTGCTTTTATTCCTTCGGGATCTTCCATATTATTATACTCTCTACCTAAAAAGCTACTAATAGCCATTGTGCCTCCTGTTAAAGCTCCACAAGCATATCCTTTAAGCCCAATTCCTCCTGCCAATCCCGTAGCAGCCTTGTATTCTTCATCTGAAATTTTTCCTGTAATTGCCTTAATTGCACCTAACACAGCCTGTGAACATCCACCGTATTTTTTCTCGTATTCATAAGCCGTATCGTAAACTTCCTGAAGAAGTTTATCCTTTTCACTAAGATTCATAATAGACCTCCTTGTCATAAATATCTATACCAATTTTACCACAAATTGACAAATGCCCCAAATTAATTATTGAGGCATTCAACCCTTATTCTAAAAACTTGGAAACTGTAAAATTCAGAATCTTTGGTGTTCTTTCAAAAAGATCCTCTTTTAAAACTCTTTCAGTCAATTTATGAAAATCTTTACCCCAAGGTCCTACATTGAGGCAAGGCATAGAGTTTTCTTCGATTTCTTTTAATGGAATACTATACATATCACCGTATAGAGGCATTTCTTTACTCAATATTTCCTGTCCTACTTCGCTATTTTCATAAGATGCGTAGCTTAGATCAGAAATACCAGTAAAAAAGTACTCCTTAGTATATTCCTGATTAAATTCTTTTTTCACAAAACTGAAAATATCATCTGCAATATTTTTTACCTTTTCACTCTTTTCTTCAAATTTAATATTTGAAACATTTGGATAAAAAGGCGGAGTTAAACCAATTACAACTGCTGGTGCTGGATCTGAAACATATTTAAATATTTCATCCACCAGTTCAAAGCTTCCTTCTATCATGTTTATGCTTCCATTCTGAACTTTTTCTTTAATATCTTCTAATTTACTACTGTAGGCTTTTCTAAATTCTTCTCTATAGTCTTTTTCAGCTTCTTCTATTAATTGACTTATTTTTACTACCTTAGTTTGCCAAGGAAGAGCTGTAAATTTCCTATTAGTATTTTCTAAATATTTTTTATAGTACTGGTTGTTTTTCTTAATTACAGAATCAAAAGCTTCTTCCGAGACCTTTATTACTTTATTCATTACTTCATCAATTTCAGAATCTAAGGTGAGTATACTGAATGATCCCTTAGCACTCAAAGGCATAGATACATCATAGTTTTCTTTATCATCTTTAGAATACAACCAGGTAGGTGGTGGAGAAGCTTCTCCCATCACAAAATCTGAAAATGCAGTATTTGTTTCAGTTTTACTGGTAATCTCCGAAAGGATACCCAAAGGATTTAGTCCTTCAAAAGTTTTGCCAGCGTGAGATAACCACCCTCTAACATATACAAAGGCCATGATTTTTCCTACTGATCCTAATGATATAACTCCAACATCATCATCCTTTCTCTGATGTGGCTCTGAATTTAAAGTTGCAATATAGTTTAAATTATATTTTTCTCTTAAATTCTTAAGCAGGTAAGCTGCACTTCTCATTCCAGCTGATAGATTTTCCTCGTCTGGTACTCCCATTACAATGACATTACCTTTAAAATCCTTCATCTCAGAGTACTGTTTTAGTAGTGAAAGCTGTATAGACCCTCCACCCTTCATATCCGTAGCACCTCTACCAAAAATATAATCTCCACTCTCTAAGTCATTTTGTGCTTCTTTAGAAATTTTCACTTTACCTTTTTTAAGTTCTTTTTCAAGTTCATCTGGAAGAAAAGCTAAATTTTTAAGATTTCCGAAATCCTCAACATCCACTACATCATAGTGGTGAAGCATTACCACTGTATCACTACCTTCTCCCTCTACCAAAGCCCATGGAACTCCTCTCCCGTAGGGATCATTTTCGATTTTATGGCTTCCGTAGTTATTGGGATTTTCCTTAAAGTACTTTAAACTATCAAAGTAATCAATCAAAAATTTTTCCGCCATTTGTTCATTTTTACTGCTTGTCTTACTGTTTATGCTCACATATTCGTAAAGAATTTCTTTAACGTCCTTTTTTAGTTCTTCATAATCAATTTGAATCATACTTATCCTCCTTATTTAGCTATTTTTCTATTATTCTCTAATATAATTTTAATACTATTTAATCATAATGTAAAATAAGTAAATTAGATTCCTCTTCTGAAAACTCTAAAGCTCAAATAACTAAGTACTCCTACAAACAAAAATGATAAAACTACTGTAGTCGATACTTCTATAAAACTCCCCTCTAAAAGAATGGGAGTATATGCAATCAAAAATGGAACAATGTATATTACTTTTGCATATCTTAAAGATGTCCACCCAGTCTTCATAGGATCTGCTTTTGCTATGCCTGCTGCCGAATAAGCCGCAAGACAAACTGGAGGAGTAATATTTGCATCTTGACTCAACCAAAAAATAATCATATGTGCACCAATAAGACTCACTCCTGACTTAGTAAGGGCTGGAGCAGCAAGAACAGCTAAAATAATATATGATGAAGTAACCGTAAGTCCCATACCTAAAACATAAGAAGCTAAAGCTATCAAAATTATCATAAGGGGTAAATAGCCGAAAGATAAAGAAAGTATCAGTCCTGAAAACTTAAGCCCTAGTCCAGTTAGGTATACAGTTCCTATAATAATTCCTATAGTCCCTACAGCACTACCTACGTATAAGATGTTTTCAGTAGCCTCTTCAAATCCACTTAAAACAGTTTGTAAAGAAACTTTCTTTCTAGCAAATATAAAGCTTGCTGATAAATTTACAATCACAGCCCAAAATGCAGAAAAAGTTGGAGAAAATCCTAGAAAAAGCAAAACAAATAAAAATAATAAAGGAATGAAATAAAACCACCCCTTCTTTAATAAATTCTTTATTTTATTTTTTCTAACTTCATCCTCCATTTTTACTCTATTATCTTTAATTTTATTACCTTCCAAGTGTACTATTATAATCAAACTAAAAAAATAAAGTAAGGCTGGTATTATAGATACAGTGATGATTCTAGAATATGGTATGCCGGTAAGCTCTGCCATTACAAAAGCTCCTGCTCCCATTATAGGGGGCACTAATTGTCCACCTGTAGACGCTGCCGTTTCAATCGCTGCAGCTTCGTGAGCTTTATATCCGCTTTTTTTAATAAGAGGTATTGTAAAAGTTCCAGTAGTCATTACATTAGCTACAGCACTTCCAGAAATAGAACCCATAAGACCGCTGGCAATTACCGCGGATTTTGCAGCTGCTCCTTTTGTTTTATAAGTTAGCAAATAAGGAAGTTCTACAAAAAACTCCCCTGCTCCTGTAATTTTCATAAAGCTTCCAAACAATATAAACATAAATACATAGCTAGCAAATATTTGAGTAACTCTACCGTAAATACCGTAAAGAGAAGTATACAAAAATCCCATGGCTCTTCCTAAACTAAATCCACTGTGGGAAAGTACTCCTGGAAAAATTGGACCAATAAAGTTGTAAAAGAAAAATCCTAATCCGATAAAAAATAAAGGATATCCTATTTTTCTTCTTGTTACTTCTAAAGAAAGAGCCACTGTTGTCATTCCAAAAAATATATCGTAATTATTAGGCAATCCAGCTCTTTTTCCAATATTTGGAAATTCAATAATAAAGTATAAAGCTGAAGCCAGGGCTAGAATCGATAAGGCTATATCTAATTTACTTCCATTCTCTTTATTCAAAAATTTTTCCAAAGTAATTAAAAAAGCAACACCACCGATAAATGTTCCTCTTATAACTTCCGGCGAGAATATTCCACTTCTAGCTGATATGAAAAAGAACAAAGAAAATACCACATATAGTATCTTTTTTGTTTCTTCTTTACCACCTTTTACTTCTTTCATTTAATTTCATCCATAAATTTAACTGCACCTTGGTGCAAGGGTGCTCCTAACTTGTCCAACATTCTATCTATAGTTCTAATATCAAATTCCTTGGCTCTATTGTGTACACCCTTCATATATTCCAAGCCTTCCTCAGAGTATAAAGCCTTCAAAAAACTATATACTACATCTTCAGACACATCTTTATGAGCTAAAATATATGTAAGATTTGCATAAGTTTTTACATCTTGATCCTGTCCTTTATAAGTACCAGCTGGAATAATCTCCTCAACATAAAATGGATACTTTTGAGAAAAGTTGAAATCTTCTCCAAATTTTACTGCATTAATAAATTTTATATCTCTAATAGAAGCCAGATCAACTACTACTGACAAAGGAAGTCCACTAAAATATCCAAAGGTATCTAAATTACCGTCTTTAATAGTACTTACTTGATCTGAAGGAGGTAGATATACCGGATCTATATCATCCCATATACCCGCTTCCTTGTAGTATATTTGGTGAAATATTTCCGCAGCAGAACCTCTAGGTCCTACTCCTATTTTCTTCCCTTTTAAATCTTCTAGACTTTCTACTTTTTCAAGAGCTACACCGTGATATACGTTGGTCCAACCGAAAGTTATAATCCTTATATCCTCATATCTTTGTCCTTCAAAAAAACCTTCACCATTATATGCCCAGTATATCTCTGAACCATTGGCAAGAGCGAAATCAACCTCTTTCGATTGAAGAAGCCTTATATTTTCAGCTGATCCAGCTGTTGTCTGTACTGAAAGATTTCCACCTTCTATACTGTCATTAAACACACTAGCTAAACCGCCACTCATAGCAAAATAAGTTCCTCCCGGTGAAGCTGCCGCCAATGAGTAATTATTATCTTCTATTGTATTTGAATATATGTAAGAAATCATAAAGCCAATAGCTACTAAAACCACTATGAGTATAAGTACTAAGTTGTTAATTTTCATATCGCCTTTAAAAATCATTCTAATACCTCTTTTCACTTGTTTTATTCTAATTTACCATCTAATTATAATAAACTTTCTAATTTGTATCAAATTAATTTAGTAACTTTAATCATTAATCACTATATAGAGAGTGAAAGGAGGTGAGAAATATGGCAATAGAGTCAAACGAAATGGAAGGAAGATTAAGAGTATCTTTAAACACTGGTACTGATGGAGAAGGAAACCCTATCCTTAAAAACAAATCTTTCTCTAGAGTAAAATCCGGAATCACTGGAGAAGATGCTTTCGCTGTAGCATCTGGACTATCAGAACTTCAACAACATCCTTTAGTTTCTATCAATAAAACTGAAGAGTACGAATTAGTAGAGGTAATATAATCCTTTATATTTCATAACAAGGAGGTGATATCATGTCAACTAGACTAAGAATGAGTTTTCTCAATGCTTTAAATAGAACAACATCCATGTCTGTAGATGATCCGAGAGAAGATCTAACTCCTGCAGAAGTGCAGGCTGTAATGGACGATGTTATAGCTAAAAACATTTTTAATTCTTCTGGTGGAGATTTAGTAAGTGTTAAGAGTGCTGAAGTAGTTACAACTACTGTTAATGAATTGATATAAGTTTCAATTATTACCATTTAATATCTAATTGAAAATCAGTAAATCATTAGTTGAAAGGTATTAGTTCAGTTGCCAGTATTTAAGATTTAGAAGTAACAAGAAACGCTTAAAGATTATTCTAGCAGTCGCTTTCTTGCCCATCGATGTTCCATCTCTTGGGAAAGCTTTGGATGAGACCTGCTACAATTTACTTCGTAAATATGGCTAGGGCTTCAAACTCGCTTTGCTCAAACAATACTCATAAAACATCTTTTACGCTTATTCTGTACTTCTATTAAATCTTTCATAAGGCTCCTTTACTTAATACCTTTCAACTTTTAACTATCAATTTCATATTTTGTAATAACGTACTATGTACTCTGAAAAGGAGGAGAAAAAAATGGACGAATTTATCTCATTAGTAGGAAATGTCGGCTTCCCAATAGCAGTCGCAACATATCTGCTTGTGAGGATAGAAGGGAAACTTACAATCCTCACACAAAGTATAAATGAACTCTCCAAAAGTATAACTATGCTAAAATAGTGAATACTCCCTTGGGGAGTTTTTATTATAATAGTGCACAAAGTTATCCACAATTATATTTATGCATAATATTTAATACATTGTGAAGCTGTCATATCAACGTTTGTGGCAATTACTCAAAATAGCCTTAGAAATGTTAAATCTATGTTAAGTCTTGAAATCACAGGACTTACCCACAGTGTCCACAGCTTTGTCCACAGTTTTGTTGACAAAGAAATTTTTCGTAGAATTTACAGAATTTTTTTATTAATTATAGTATAATAATTACATAAGCACTAAATAAATATACTTAAAGGAATGATATGATGAAAAATTATACTAAAAAAGAAATTAGTTGGATCTTATACGACTGTGGAAATTCTGCATATTCTATGGCCATTACCACGGCTCTCCTTCCAATTTATTTCGGTATGTTTCGCTCAGGAAATAGTATGGATATAGGGTATTTTAATTCTATAGCCAGTATTTTAGTTGCAATTATTAGTCCTATTTTAGGAACTATAGCTGACTACAAGGATAAAAAGAAAAGATTTTTTATATTCTTTTTTCTTCTAGGAATTATATTTACAGGAGCATTAGCAGTTGTTCCCTACGGAATGTGGCAGCTTTTAATAATTTTCTATATTTTAACCGCTGTTGGGTTTGCTGGAGCAAATATTTTTTACGACGCATTTTTAGTTGACACTACTACCGACGAAAGAATGGATAAAGTATCAGCCAACGGCTTTGCATACGGCTACATAGCAAGTGTTATACCCTTTGGAATTAGTCTAGCAGTTGTGTACTTCATAGGCATGGACGAATATCTAGGTTATCAATTAGGTTTTGTTATTACTGCTTTATGGTGGGGTTTATTTACTATACCAATGCTCAAAACCGTAGAGCAAAATTATTACATAGAACCTGAACCTAATCCAATTAAAAAAAGTTTCAAAAGGCTTTTCAAAACTTTTAAAAATATCAAAAATCATAAAACTGTATTTGTTTTCTTAATTGCCTATTTTTTCTATATCGACGGAGTAGGTACAATTATCAAAATGGCTGTTCCATATTCTCAAAGTGTTTTAGGCGGAGATTCTTTCGATATGTTTGTACTCTTAGGAATTCTGCTTATAGTACAAATTATAGCCTTTCCTTTTGCACTACTATATGGAAGTCTTGCCAAAAGATTTACAGCAAAAAAAATGATAATAGTAGCAATATTCACATACCTAATGGTTTGTATATATGCCTATACTATTAACTCTATAAACCAGGTATTTGTTTTAGGAGGCTTGATAGGTTCAGCCCAAGGTGGTATTCAAGCTCTAAGCCGATCCTACTATGCTAAAATAATACCTAAAGTAAATTCTAATGAATTTTTTGGTTTTTACAATATATTCGGGAAATTCGCTGCGATACTAGGTCCATTGATTATGGCCTTAACTACTGATATTACAGGATCAGCAAGAAACAGCATACTGGCATTAATTCCTATGTTTTTAATAGGATTAGTTATACTTATCAAACTTCCTGATGACACATCTGCTGTAGATAAACATGCTGTGAAATAACATGAGATGTCATTCTGAACTTGTGAAGAATCTTGATTTATCATTCTTTAGTTTTGTCACCCTGAAAATAGCTGTACTAAATCACCCTTGAAGGGTCTTGTCGAAGAATCTTAGACTCTTCGTACCTCAGAGTGACACTAAAC
>CAYMUD010000044.1:0-9193 GCA_964393495.1 uncultured Clostridia bacterium
CAGGCATTGTAAAATATAAGTCGAGAAAACAAGAAACAGAAAAAAAACTTGAAAAGACTAAGGATAATTTAGATAGAATAAATGACATAATTTTAGAAATTGAAAATAGAATAGAACCTCTCAAAAAACAAAAAGAAAATGCTGAAGAGTATTTAGAAATAAAAAAAGAGCTAAAAAATATTGAAATTAATCTTTTGGCCCAAGAATATAAAAAGTATGTAAGCTATGAAGAAGAATTAAAAGAAGAAAAAGCAAAAAGAAGTCAAGAACTCAACGATTTAGAAACTAAAAGAAATCATTTTGAAGAAAAGTTAGAAGATGAAATTAATGAAGTAAATGAAATTGACGAAAAAATCGTTGGATATGAAAGAAATCTTAATATTTTAGAAAAAAAATTAAATGAAAATGAAAATAATATACAAGTAGAAAAAGAAAAAATTAAGCTTTACGAGAATAAATTAGAATCATTAGAGGTTGATTTAAAAAATTATAAAGAGAAAATTCAAGTTTTATATACTAAAAAAGAAAGAGTATTAGATGTTATAAATAGCAACAAAGAAAAAATAAAATCAAGTGCTGTCACCCTTGAAAAATATGAATCAAATTTACAAATAATCAAATCAAATTTAGACTCTAAAGATACCTATATAAAAAATAGTAAGAATGAAATTTTTAAATTCTATCAAAATTTATCAGAAGAAAAAAATAAAATAAATCAAATATATAATCAAAAGAACATAGAAGAACAAAAATTACAGGATAATAAAGAACTTCTTAGCTATTGTGAAAAAACTTTAGTAGAAAATAAAAATAATATAAAAAAAATAGAAGAAAAGATAGAAATTTCAAAAAAAATAGAATTTGACTCTAAAAAAAGACTTGCAGACTTTAAAAATGATTATTTAAAAGAAGAAAAAAATCTGGAAAAATTAAAATCGAAACTTAATAATAATAATAACAACATTGAAAGACACAAAAATCTAATTAATATAAAAACACGAATAAGAAATTCCTACGAGGGTTTTTATAAGAGTATTAAAGATTTTATGAAATATGTAAATAAAGGTAAATTTAGAGAAGAAATTGAAGGAGTTGTAGTAGAATTAATAAAGGTAGATAAAAAATATATTGAAGCAATTAATACTGCTTTAGGTGCTTCTGCTCAAAATGTTATTATCAAAAAAGAAAAATATGTGGGTGAAATAATTGATTTTTTAAAGTCCGAAAGAATAGGAAGAATGACTTTTTTACCAATGGATACTATAAAGGGCAGAGAATTAAATAAATATCAAAAAAACGCATCAGATATAGATGGCTATATAGGTACCGGTGATAGCTTGATTAAATATGATAAAAAATATAATAATATATTTAAATCTTTATTAGGAAGAACAATTATCTGTAGAGATATAAGTTCAGGTATCAAAATCGCAAAGTCTATCAGCTACTCTACTAATATTGTAACTCTACAGGGTGAAATTATTTATTCTGGTGGAGCAATAACAGGTGGTAGCAAGAAAAATACTAATAATTTAATCGGTAGAGAAGAGGAAATTTTATCTTTAAAAAATGAAAAGAAAAAATTGGAAATTACAAATGCTCAAATTAAAGAGAAAATTGAAAAATATATCAAAAATTTAAAAGAAGTAAAGAGTTTTTTAGAAAAAGAGAAATTAAACATAGAAAATTCCGTTAAAGAAAGAGAAAAAAATGAAATTAATCTTACTAATTTAAAAACAAATATAAATAATGATGAATTAGAAAAAATAGATTTAAAAAATAGAATTGAAGTAAACAATGAAAATATATCAAAATTGGTAAAAAAAGAAGAAATTGAAAAAGAAGAATTGAAAAAAATAGATCAAAATATTCAAGATTATGAAAATAGAATAAAAGATAACGACGTTAATTTAGAAGAAGTAAAAAAAGAAGAAATAGAAATAACTAGCAATATAAATAATTTAACCGTTGAACTATCCAAAAGAAAAAATGAACTAGAAATAAATAAAACAAGGTTTGAAGAAATAAATGAAAGTATCGAAGAAGCAAATAAAAATATTAGTAATACAAAAGAACAAATTAAAATCAATAAAAACTTAATCATCGAATCAAATAATCAAATTCAAAGATACGATGGCTTAATGAAAATGAAATCTAAAACATTAGGTGATAAGAAGAAAATATTTGATGATCTAAAAGAAAAAAGGAAAAATCTGCAGAAGTACATATATGAAAAACAATCTAAGATCAATTCAATAAATAAAGAAATAAATAATGTTCAAAAAGATATTAATAGCCTTGAAGTAAAGACGGAAAGATATGAAAATAAATTATCAAATACAAAAAACAGATTATGGAATGACTATGAGATGAATTATGCTATAGCAAAGACCTACATTGATGAAGAACAAAGTATAAATTTGTTAAATAAAAAAACAAAAAGTTTAAAGTATTCTATTAAAAAATTAGGAGATATTAATGTCTCATCAATAGAAGAATACAAAGAAACAAGTAAAAGATATGAATTTTTAAATGGTCAGAGAAATGATTTGTTAGAAGCAAAAGATAAATTAAATAATATAATTAACGATTTGACCCAAAAAATGCATGGTATGTTTCTAACTGAATATGAAAAAATCAACGAAGTATTTAAAAATGTATTTATTGATTTATTCAGTGGAGGGGATGCAGAAATAATATTGTCTGATATTGAAAATCCACTTACCTGCGATATTGAAATATACGCACAGCCACCTGGTAAAAATTTAAATAAAATATCACTTCTTTCAGGGGGAGAAAAAGCTTTAACGGCAATATCTTTGTTGTTTTCCATACTAAAAATAAAACCTACACCTTTTTGTATTCTTGATGAAATTGAAGCAGCTTTAGATGATGCAAATGTTTATAGATTTGCAAATTATTTAAAAAAATTCTCAAAAAGAACACAGTTTTTAATTATCACTCATAGAAAAGGCACGATGGAATTTGTTGATACTATATATGGGACTACTATGGAAGAAGAGGGTGTAACAAAGATAATATCAATGAATTTATCAGATTTAGTACAAAAGGAGTTTGTTAATGAGTAATATAATAAATAAATTTAAAAACGGATTAAAAAAAACTAGAAATAACTTTGCAAATAAAATAGACGACTTATTTTCTAGACATTTAAAAATAGACGATGAACTATATGAGGAACTTGAAGAGATATTAATTAGTTCTGATATAGGCGTAGAGGCTACATTGGAAATAATAGAAATGCTTCAAGTTGAAATAAAAGAAGAAAAGATACAAGATATAAGCAAAGTAAAGCCTCTATTAAAAAAAATATTAATTAAGGAAATTCAGTTTGATGAAAAAATTGGTGAAAATAATAAATCAATAATTCTTATAGTTGGAGTAAATGGAGTAGGAAAAACAACAACAATAGGTAAGCTTTCTAAAATATTTAAAGAAGAAAATAAATCTGTGTTAGTAGCCGCTGGAGATACTTTTAGAGCAGCAGCAATAGAACAACTTGAGAAATGGTGTCAGAGAGCTAATGTTGATCTTATATCCAATAAAGAAGGAAGTGATCCATCATCTGTAATTTATGATGGAATTAATGCAGCAAAGGCGAGAAATACAGATATATTAATGTGTGATACAGCAGGTAGATTGCATAACAAAAAGAATTTAATGAAGGAATTGAATAAAATATCAAGAGTTATTGATAAGGAATATCCTGAAGCAAAAAAAACAGTATATCTTGTAATAGATGCTAATACTGGGCAAAACGGAATTGTTCAAGCAGAATATTTTAAAGAAGTTACTAATATAGATGGAATTATCTTAACAAAACTAGATGGTACTTCTAAAGGAGGAATCATAATCCCTATACAAAAAAAATTAAAAGTACCTGTTGTTTATGTAGGTCTTGGAGAATCAATAGATGATTTACAGAAATTTGATGCTGAAAAATTCATAAATTCAATATTAAACTATTGACAACATAAGGTATTTAATGTATTATAATTAACTGTCAAGTAAAAAACTTTACAGGTGATAATATGTTGGATAAATACTTAAGATACGGTAAGCTATATGATTATTATAGTGATGTTTTAAATGAAAGACATAAAAAAGTAATAAAAGAATACTATTTAATGGATTTAAGTTTAAGAGAAATTGCTGAAAATTTAGGAATAACAAGGCAAGGAGTTTACGATTTATTGAAAAGAGCTGAAAAAAACTTAGATGAAATAGATAGTAAGTTAAATATAATTAAAAAACAGGAAAAATTTAAAAATAATATTCAGAAAAAAGCTCAAGAAATAAACAAAAACATTGAACAAGAGGACTATAAAAATTTAAAAGAACATTTTAATGAACTAGTAGATTTAATAAACAAACTTTAGGAGTTGTAATTATGATATTTGAAAGTTTATCCAATAAACTTCAAGAAACCTTATCTAAACTTACAAAAAAAGGTAAGCTTACTGAAAAAGATATAAATATAATTTTAAGAGAAATTAAGTTATCCTTGCTTGAAGCAGATGTTAACTTTAAGGTGGTTAAAAATTTTATTAAAAATATTAAAGAAAAAGCCATTGGAAAAGAAATACTTGAGAGTTTAACGCCAGGACAACAGGTTATAAAAATTGTAAATGATGAAATGGTGAATCTCCTTGGTGAAAAAACTGAAGACATAAAAATCAATCAAAATAATATAACTACTGTAATGATGTGCGGGTTACAGGGGGCTGGTAAAACTACAACTACGGCAAAACTAGGGAAAAGATATAAGGATAAAAATAAAAATCCTCTTTTTGTTGCATGTGATATTTATAGACCAGCAGCAGTAAAACAATTACAAGTATTAGGAAAGAAAACTGATATAGACGTATTTGTTGGTGAAGAAGGAGAAAATCCTTTAAAGATAGCAAGAAACGCTTTAAAGTATGCTAAGAAAAACGGGAAAGACATGCTTCTCTTTGATACTGCAGGAAGATTACATATTGATGAAAAAATGATGGGAGAATTAGAAGATATAAAAACTATTGTAGAACCTGATGAGATACTTTTAGTTTTGGATTCTATGACGGGTCAAGAAGCAGTAAATATAGCAAAAGAGTTTGATAAAAGCTTAGATATATCAGGCATTATATTGTCTAAAATAGACGGAGATGCTAGAGGTGGAGCTGCCCTTTCAATAAGCTCTATAATTGGTAAGCCGATTAAATTCGTAACTACAGGAGAAAAGTTAGAAGATATAGAAATTTTTCATCCTGATAGAATGGCATCAAGAATCTTAGGAAAAGGAGATGTTCTTAGTTTAATAGAGAAGGCTCAATCATCCTTTGATGAAAAAAAGGCAATGGAATTAGAAAAAAAATTGATGAAAAATCAATTTACATTTGATGATTTTCTTGAGCAAATGGAACAGATGCAAAACTTAGGACCTATAGATCAAATATTAGAGATGATGCCTGGAGCAAATAGTAAAAAACTTAAAAATATAAAAATAGATGAAAAAGAAATAATTCACGTAAAAGCAATAATACAATCTATGACAAAAGAAGAAAGAGTTAAGCCGGAGGTAATTAACGGGAGTAGAAGAAAAAGAATAGCAGCAGGTAGTGGTACCTCAATTCAAAAGGTTAATAGATTGCTGAAACAGTATAAAGAAATGAAAAAAATGATGAAAAATATGAATAAAATGGGAAATATGATGTCTGGAAAAAAAGGGTTAAAACTACCTTTTTAATATATTAAATTAAATAATAGGAGGTGTAATAATGGCAGTAAAAATCAGATTGAAAAGAATGGGTGCAAAGAAAACTCCTTTTTATAGAGTAGTAATTGCAGATTCAAGAGCTCCAAGGGATGGTAAATTTATCGAAGAGATAGGACACTATAATCCTTTGACGAATCCTAAAGAGATAAAAATAGATAATGAAAAGGCTCTGGAATGGATAGGCAAAGGTGCTCAACCAACTGACACTGTTAGAATATTACTTAGAAAAAACGGTGCATTTGATAAGGAATAATTAAGAAAAATAATGAAGGCGGTGCAATTATGGGAGAACTAGTAAAATATATTGCAAAAGCATTAGTTGATAATCCGGATAAAGTAAGTATAAAAGAAATTGAAGGTGATAAATCAATTATTATTGAATTAAGCGTTGCTGAAGAAGATATGGGCCAAGTAATTGGTAAAAAGGGAAGAATTGCAAAAGCAGTTAGAACTTTAGTAAAAGCAGCAGCTACAAAAGAAAACAAAAGAGTAATTGTAGAAATAGTTCAATAAACAATACGGGATTAGCTTATGCTAATCCTTTTTAAAGGTGAAGATATGGAATTTTATGAGACAGGAAAAATTATAAATACACATGGATTAAAAGGTTTAATAAGGATTGAATACTACCATTACAAACCTAAAAAATTGATGGAAGCATCTAGTATATACGTAGGTAAGGAAAAAACAAAGTATTCAATAAAAAATATTACTGTTAATAAAAAAATACTCCTCAATTTACATGGATTAGACGATATTAATGAGGCTGAAAAATTAAAAAATTCTAAAATATTTATTAACCTAGAAGAAAAAGAACTCTTGATAGAAGATAAGGACGAATATTTTATTGAAGACATAATAGGTTTGAATGTATACGATACAAAAGATAAATACATAGGAAAAATAACTAATATTCATAAAACAGGTAAAAATGATATTTATGAAATAGATAACGATATAAAAAAATTAATACCAGCATCTAAGCAATTTATAAAAATAATAGATTTAAAAAATAATAAAATTATTGTTGAATTAATTGAAGGACTGATTGAATGAAGATAACTGTCTTAACTTTGTTTCCTGAGGTCATGGAATCTCTACTAGAATATAGTATAATAGGAAAAGCAATAGAAAAAAATTTACTTAATATTAATTATGTAAACATTAGAGACTATTCTCAAAATAAACATAAAAAGGTAGATGACTATCCATATAGTGGTGGTCCAGGAATGCTTTTAAAAGCGGATTCATTGTCAGAGGCCTTAGATGATGTAATAATAAGTAAATCAAAAGTTATATATATGAGTCCAAAAGGTAATCTATTAAATCAAAATATGGTTAAAGATCTATCTAAAGAAGAAGATATAGTAATAATATCTGGTCATTATGAAGGAATTGATCAAAGAGTAATAGAAAATTATGTAGATGAAGAAATATCTATTGGAGATTATGTTTTAACTGGTGGGGAACTTCCAGCACTTGTCTTAATCGATTCAGTTTCAAGATTAATTCCAGGAGTGCTTGGGAACAAGAATTCTCATCAAAATGAAACCTTTGAAGACAATTTATTGGAACATCCTCAATATACGAGACCATTTAATTATAAAGGCGATAAAGTTCCTGAAATTTTATTATCTGGAGACCATGAAAAGATAAGAAGATGGAAAAGGTATAAAGCAATAGAAGCTACAATTAAGAATAGATCAGACCTATTGAAAGAGAAAGAAAATATAATGAATGAGTATAAAAAACTTAAAAAGGAATTTGAATAAAAAATTATTGATTTAGAAATATTAATGTGCTATAATACATTGAAGTATACGGCGGTCCTCTGTTTATACACATGAACGCTGCAAAAAGGAGGGTATACTATGAATATAATAAAAACATTAGAAAAAGAGCAGTTAAAGGATGAACTTACTAACTTTAATACTGGAGATACTGTTAAAGTACACTTTAAAATTAAAGAAGGTACTAGAGAAAGAATTCAGATCTTTGAAGGAGCTGTTTTAAAAAGACAAGGCGAAGGAATTAAAGAAACTTTTACTGTAAGAAGAGTATCTTACGGAGTAGGAGTAGAAAGAACATTCCCGGTACATTCACCAAAAGTTGAAAAAATTGAAATAACACGTAAAGGTCAAGTTAGAAGAGCGAGATTGTTCTACTTAAGAGATAGAACAGGAAAAGCTGCCAAAGTTAAAGAAAAGAAATTTAACAAATAATTATGGGGACGTGAGTCCTCATTTTTAATAGGAGATGAAAATATGAACTGGTATCCTGGACATATGAAAAAGACTTATGATATGCTCAAAGAAAATTTGCGCGTTGTTGATTTAGTTATAATAATATTAGATTCAAGAGTTCCAAACAGTAGTTTAAATCCTCAACTAGATAAGCTTATTACTAATAAAGAAAAGATATATTTAATGAATAAATCTGATATATCAGACGAAAAAGTAAATAAAGAGTGGCTTAGACATTTTGAAAATAAAAACTTTACTGTTGTTGAAAATAATTCTATAAAAAACAAGAAAAACAAAAAATTGTTTGATTGTATAAGTAAGGTTGAAAATAAAATAAGAATAAAGTTTGAAAAAAAAGGATTTAAAAACAAAACTATAAGGATTCTGGTTGTTGGTGTACCAAATACGGGTAAATCAACTTTTATAAATTATTTGACAAAAAAGAAAAGCGTAAAAACAGGAAATAAACCTGGGGTTACTAGAGGTAAACAATGGATTAAAATAAAAAACAAGTATGAAATACTGGACACTCCAGGAATTTTATGGCCAAATTTAAATAATGATAAAATAAAATATAACTTAGCTGTTACAGGACTTATAAAAGATAATATAATTGATGATGTGGAATTATCTATGTATTTATTGAAATATTTAAAAACATATTATATTGAAATTTTAAAAGATAGATATAATCTTAAAGCCAATGAATATAAAGGGGTAGAGGATATATTAGAAAAAATATCTAGAAATAAAGGTTATCTACTGAAGGATAATGAAATTGATTATGAAAGATGTGCAATAACAATTCTTAAAGATTTTAGAAATGGAGATCTTGGCAAAATTTCATTAGAAAGACCGAAAGAAGGTTGATAATGGAGAATCTAAAAATTGAAAAACAACTTTGGAATGACGGTTTTAATTATATAGCCTGCATAGATGAAGTTGGAAGAGGATGTTTAGCTGGAAATGTATTAGCTTGTGCCGTAATTATGCCTAGAGAAGTTTATATAAAAGAAATAACCGATTCTAAAAAATTAAGTATTAAAAAGAGAAATGAACTTTCGAAAATAATTAAAGAAAAAGCACTATCTTATGCTTTTGGGATAGTAGAACCTGAGGAAATAGATGAAATAAATATTAAAAAAGCGACTCTTAAAGCTATGAAAATAGC
>CAYMUD010000045.1:0-9159 GCA_964393495.1 uncultured Clostridia bacterium
TAAATGATTTTATACCTCATGAAAGAATTGGTGATAATTTAGAAGAGTATTTAAAAGAAATTTCAAATATAAAAATACTAAAAAATTTTATGAAATTAAATAATTTCACTTTTAAAGGAACACATTACCAATATCTTCCTTGGGGACCATCTTCAAAGGTAGAATTACCATCATTTAGCAGTCTACATAATAAAAAATGCTTTTCAGTGTCTCATGCTAAAATTGTAAAAGGTATATGTCAAACTATGGATATAGAAACAGCAGTTTTGAAAAACTCTACAGGAGATATAGACACAAATGTAAGGGAAAAATTGGAATCAGTTCTTGAAAATAAAAGCAGCAATGATGTAATTATTGCACATATTAACGGAACAGACGAAATATCTCATCGAAAAAATTTAGAATATAAAATTAATTTTATTGAAAAGATAGATGAGGATTTTATAAAACCAATTTACGCCAAATTAAAATCTGATGATAGAATTATCATACTATCAGATCACCAAACAAGTAGCATCACCGGTAAGCATGAAGAAGGTTACGTAGATGTAATAACAAATAAAAAATACATAAATAAAAATAATTTATTTATATAAGGAGTAATCATGGCAAAAATAATAATGGTTCAAGGTACAAATTCAAATGCAGGAAAAAGTTTAATAACAGCTGCTTTATGCAGAATATTTAAGCAAGATGGATACAAGGTAGCACCCTTTAAATCCCAAAATATGGCCTTAAACTCATATATAACCTCCCAAGGTCTTGAGATGGGTAGGGCTCAGGTTATGCAGGCAGAAGCTGCAGGAATAGCCCCTGACGTTAGAATGAATCCCATACTATTGAAGCCAACAGGGGAAAAAGGAAGTCAGGTAATATTAATGGGTGAAGTTTATGGAAATATGCCTTATTTTAAGAATTACAAAGAAGAAATGAAACCTCATCTAATGAAGGCATTTAATTCCTTATCAAAAGAATATGATATTATTGTAATAGAAGGTGCCGGTAGTCCTGCTGAGATTAATCTAAGAAGACAGGATATTGCAAATATGGGTTTTGCTGAAATGGTTGATGCCCCTGTGATTTTGGTTGGCGATATTGATAGAGGTGGTGTGTTTGCATCTTTGGCTGGCACTATGCTCTTACTGGAAGAATCAGATAGAAAAAGGATTAAAGCAGCTGTAATAAACAAATTTAGAGGAGATATTGATATACTTAAGCCGGGAATTGAACTTTTCAATAATAAAGTAGATTTAAATATAGTAGGAATACTACCTTTTTTAGACATTGATATTGATGATGAAGATAGTTTGTCTGATAAACTCACTCAAAGCAAAAAAAAATCATTAATTGACCTTGCTGTAATAAGACTCCCAAGAATATCCAATTTTACTGATTTCAATGTTTTTAATATGATAGAGGGAGTATCCTTAAGATATGTAGATAAATTAAAAGATTTAAAAAATCCTGATCTTATAATTTTACCTGGCACTAAAAATACTATCTCAGATTTAAAATGGTTAAGAAAAACAGGTCTTGAAAAAGAAATAATAAGCAATTCAAAAAAAGGAATTCCTATTATCGGCATATGTGGAGGATATCAAATGTTAGGAAAGAAAATTATTGATGCGGATAATATAGAAGGTGGTGGAACTATAGAGGGAATAAATCTTATTGATTCTACAACCACATTTAATAGAAAAAAGACTAGAACCCAAGCCAAAGGAAAAACAAATAAAATTGAAGGTTTCTTTAAAAATCTATCGGATATAGATATTACTGGATATGAAATACATATGGGTCAAACTACTTTAGGTAATCCTTCAAAAAATTTTAGCTCTATAAAAATTTTAACAAATAATTCTAATCAAGAAACTGATGGTTATGTTAATGATAAAATTATAGGAACTTACCTTCACGGAATTTTTGATAATATTGAATTTACTAAAAAATTAATTGGAATTATATCTAAAGATAAAGGACTTAATCTGAACCTTGAAGAAGAATTAGATTTGTTTACTTATAAAGAAAAACAATATGATAAACTTGCCTCATCTTTTAGAGAATACATAGATATGAATGAAATATACAATATAATAAATGATAGAATTTAACTGTTATTTATTATATTGTAACATTTTTATTTTTAACTTTAAATAAATCAAAAAATTATTTTTGCTTTTTTAATTATATCTTCAACTTAATTTTTGTAGAAATTGCATCTTATTCCTTTGCGTTATATTATTTATTAATAATTCTAGTATCTGAAATTTTTTCTATTTCTCTAGATAATAATGCTAACGAAGTAACAAGCAAAGTCAAAAATATCCATGGATATAAAAGCCACCATTTCCAAAATGGTGTGAAGTATATTCCTTGGAAACTTATTGCGTGGTTGATTATTAGTCCCCAGCTTCCAGACGTAGGATCTCCCAATCCTAAAAATGCTAATGATGCCTCTGCTACTATAGCTCTTCCCATCAATCGAATCATACTGACAGCTATTAAAGGAAATAATTCAGGTATAAAATGTTTTTTGATAAGATATATAGTCCCGGCACCATAATGTGAAGCCATTTTTATATAGTCTTGTTCTTTTAGAGATAATGTTGCAGATCGTATAATTCTTGCCGGCCCAGCCCAAGAGAATAAAGAAAGAACTAGAATAATGTTAAAAATGCTAGGTCCAAAAAAAGCAGCTAAAACAATCATTACTGGCAGCCTCGGAAGGGCAATCATAATATCAATAAATCTCATTACAATTCTTTCAACAATGCCTCCCTTATATCCGGCAATAATTCCAATAATACTACCTCCTAACCCTGCAAGCAAAGATGTACCTAACCCAATAATAATGCTTATTCTTGCCCCATAGCAAATCAAGGACCATATATCGACTCCTAAATCATTGGTCCCCATAATATGGGGATATTCTGGAGGAAGGAGAGCAGTACCTGAGGAGTTTACATGAGAAAACCAGGTAATAAAAGGTGCAAATAATGCCATTAGAATTAAAACAAAGAAAATAATTACAGCAAGCTTCCCAACAGCACTCATTTCATTAAGGATAGTAACTGACTTTTTTTTGTATTTTATAATGAAATTACTCAATATAACCTCCAAAACTTTAGTTTTTTATAACAATTTTATTTAAACTCTAGGATCAATTTTTTTATACAGTAAATCTGCTGTTAAATTAGCTATCATAACCATCAAAGCTAGAATCAGAAAAATTCCTTGAATTAGAGGATAATCTCTTACAGAAACAGCATTTCTCATCAATAGTCCTAGACCAGGATAAGCAAAAACACTTTCAGCTAAGATTGCTCCTCCTATCATAGCACCCAATTGCAAAGATACTCTGGTAAGCAGCGGTAAAAGAGCATTGCCTAAAGCATAAATGTATTTAATTCTTACTTCTTTTAGTCCTTTAGCTTTTGCAGTACGCACATAATCTTTATTCAGAACAGTAGAGAGACTGTTACGTACTAATAAATAAATCCCACCTATTCTTGCTAGTGTTAAAGTCATTACTGGAAGAAAAGCATGTTGTGCTATATCTATAATTTTTTCAAAATTTGAAGAATAATCTCTAAAGTGGCTAATACTACCTGCTAGTGGAAAAAAATTTAGTGCTGCTGCTAAAACAACTAGAAGAAAAATACCTATTAAAAAAGCTGGAATTTCAGAAATAATTATCAGAAGAATATATAGTATTTGATCTTGCCAACTGTTCCTATACCAGGCGGAAATACTCCCTAGAATTGTACCAAATATAATACTAAATCCTAATGCTGAAAACACCAACAAAATAGTCCAAGGAAATCTTTTGTAAATAATACTTAAAACATCAGTTTTATAATAGTAACTATATCCTAAATCTCCCTTAGCTAATTCTTTTAAATAAGTTCCATATTGAATGTAGAGAGGTTTATCTAAGCCATAGTATTCTCTATAATATTGAATTTGTTCAACAGTATGTGTAGTGAAAACTTCTCCTTCTCCTCCTGTATTATGCAAAAAAGGATCTCCAGGCATCATTCTCGGAAGTGCAAAATTTAGTGTAATAATTATAAAAAGAGTAAATATATACTCAAAAATTTTTTCTTTTTTTTTAAGTTTCATAAATATTTTCTCCTGTTATTTATTCAAACCTGCCTCTACTAACCTTTTCGTACTTTGAGAGTAGGCTTCTTCAATTATTTGATTTGAAGAACCCATATCTACTATTTCACCATTTTCTAGAACAATAATTCTTTCACAAATTTTTCTAGATAAATAAATATCATGAGTGATATAAAGCATAGCAAATCCTTGTCTATTTTGTAATCCCTTTAATAAACGTATCATATTTGCCTGTGTAGAAAGGTCAAGCATGCTTGTAACTTCATCTGCAATCAATATTTTAGGTTTCATAACTAATGCTCTAGCTACTGCAACTCTCTGTCTCTGTCCTCCACTCAATGTGTTACAAAACCTATTTAAAAATTCATTACTTTGGGGAAGTTGTACATCTCTTAAGGCTTTCTTTACTCTTTTATTTCTTTCTTCCTTAGATCCAATTTTATTTATTTCTAGGGGTTCTTTTATTATTTCTTCTACTCTTAGTCTATGACTTAAAGCCGAAAATGGATCTTGTAAAACAATCTGTATGCCTTCTTCCAATTTTGCAACCTTATCATAAATTACTTTTTTTTGTTCAAAATAAACCTTGCCTTTGTCTCCAGGCAAATATCCAGATACAATCTTAGCAATTGTAGATTTGCCAGATCCTGACTGTCCAACTAAAGCAACTGTTTCTCCATGATTTATACAAAATGAAACATCATTTACAGCATTTATAAATTTATTTCTTATTTTAAAATTTTTCTGAATATTTTTAACGTCTAGGAGTTTTATTATTCCTCCCCTGTGACAAGCTATCTCTCTGTTTATTCCGATTTTTTTCAATTCGGGTTTTTCTTTAAAGCATTTTTCTTGACTTTGAGTACAACGCGGTGCAAAACTGCAGCCTTGACAGTAGGTAGATGTTACTTCACCAGGTATACCCCATAAATCTTTATATGGTAAAATCTCAACAGAAGAATTTATCAACCCTCTCGTATATGGATGTTTTGGGTTGTTTATAATGTCATTTACTGATCCGCTTTCAATAACTGAACCTGCATACATTACATTTATACTATCTACAATTTCCTTCATTATTGATAAATCATGGGAAATAACAATCATTGAGAATTTAAGATTTTGTTGTAGTCTTTTTATTAGTTTTATGATTTTTTTCTTTAAAATTGCATCCATGGAACTAGTCGGTTCATCAAAAATAACAAGTTTAGGTTTACACGATATAGCCATTGCTATAAGAACTCTTTGTCTCATGCCTCCAGAAAGTTGATGAGGAAAAGCATCTTTCCATTTTTCTTCCAAATCTACCATTCTTAATAATCTTATTTGTTCTTTTTCTGCTTCTTTCTTTGTTATACCATTAATTTCTACAAGCCTTTCCGTTAATTGTTTTCCAACACTCATTATAGGATTTAAAACTTCCAAGGAATTTTGGAAAACTAAGGCAATATCATTCCATAATATTTTTTTCTTATCTTTATTAGAAATGGACATAAGATTAACACCTTCATAAAGTATCTCTCCTGATATTTTGTGGGGAGAATCAATAAGACCCATTATAGAATGTGCTAAAGTTGTTTTTCCACTACCTGATTCCCCAATTATTCCTATATTTTTTCCTCTTTTCTGACATAATGATATTCTATCAATACCAGTAAACCAGTCTGAATTAATTTTATAATCTACCTTCAAGGATTTTATTTTCAAAATAGGTTTATATAAATCCACTTTTTTCTACCTTCTTCCTTTTGATTTTCAAAATTTTTCACAGATATAATATAGGGAGATATTCTTCTATTTACTGATATAAAACTGGATATCTCCCTATTATTTTATTAAGTACTAATAGTTTAAGAATGAAAGTTTATTATGGGTAGATTGATGGTGGTCATATGCATACATCCATCCATCATAAGTAGTATTTCTATATACTGTATAACCCGTTTTCATATATAAAGGAATTTCAGGTATATCCTCAGCTAAAATTTTCTGTATATCCATGACTATTTCTTTTCTTTTGCTATTGTCAAATTCATTCAGCTGCATGTCTGCTAGTTTAGTGAATTTAGGATTATCATAACCAGGAGTTCCGCTTGCCCAGTCATCTATAGTATTTTGGAATCTCGTACGTAGATAATCCACATCTCTAGCCCAACCACCATGACCAACTATAATCAAGTCGTAGTTTCCATCAGCTATTCTTCCATCCCTGCTTTTAGTGTCAGTAGAAACAACATTTACTTTAATTCCCCCTTCTTCAAGGTGCTGTTTAATTAATTCTCCCATTCTAACTTCTGAACCTTCTCCTACTAATAGTTCATATTCAATTGTGTCTGTATCAATTTGTTCCAGTAATTCTTTTGCTTTATCTATATTTCTTTCATATTTAGGAAGTTCAGAATTATACCAAATATGGTCAGGAGGTAATATCCCCATACTACCTGGAACTCCGGCACCTCTACCAATTTTATCTACGATGTCTTGTCGGTCTATAGCATATGCGAAAGCTTGACGTAGTTCTTTTATCTTTAATTCAGGAAGTTTTTCCATGTTAAATCTCAAGCGATATCCCCATACCCCAGGATTTTCCATAATAGTGAAACTTGGATTATCTTGAAATCTTGAAAGAGAATCCGATGGTATGCTTGCAAGGTCAATATCTCCTTTTTCAAGAGCTAAAACTTCATCGCTAACAGGTACATATTCAATTATATCTACTCCTTGAGCCGGTCCCCAGAAATCTTCTCTTGCTTCAAATCTGTAAGTGCCATTTTCTTTACTATAGTCTGTTAAAGTGTAAGGACCTGTCCCAACCAATGATTCCGGACTTGTAAATTCATCCGGTCTTTCAACTTTTTCCCATATATGTTTAGGAATTATATTTATGGTAATTACGGCATCAATAAAACCAGGATTAGGATTAGTTAATGAAAATTCTACTTCATAATCAGAAAGAGCATTTACCTCATCAACTATACCATTTTTTAAAGCCAAATCATTAGCTCCCATAGCAGGAAAATCTTTAATATATTCATATGTAAAAACGACATCTTCAGCTGTGAAAGATTCACCATCACTCCATTTTACATCTTCTCTTAGCTGAAAAACATACTTTTGTCCCCCATCTTTTACATCCCAACTTTTCGCTAGCCAAGGAATCTGACCACTATGATCTTTTTCTACTAGTGAATCAAAAACAAGTTTTACTTTATAGAATCCAGGTCCTCTGCTATAACAAGCAAATGGATGACTCAACCCATAATCACCACCCCTTAACCTTACTATTACAGGATTTTCATTATCTTTTTCATTATTTTCTGATTCTTGAGATGAATTTTCATCAGAACCTTCTGATTCTACAATATCTCCTCCTTGGCTTTGTGCACATCCTGCTGTTGATAAAATTAAAACCATTACTAATAATACTAATATTAATTTTTTAATTACTTTCATTTTATCCTCCCATTTTTTATATTTTTTATAAATATGTCTAAAATCATTTTTTTAAAGCCTGTTTATTAATTTACTTTTTTGGGAGTGCTCAATAAACAAATCTCCTATTTCATCTAGTTCTCCTAAGCCTTTTAATACTATTTCTACTTTATATCCTCTACTTTCTAATACTTTTTTCCATGAATCTTCATCTTCCCCAGCCATATCATTTTTAGCATGATCTCCTGCTACAATCATAAAAGGTATTAAAATTATTTTTTTAAAGTTGATTTTTTCTTCAATAAATTCGATAACTTCATTGATTTTAGGAAATCCTTCTACAGTAGATATATATATTCTCTCATGTCCCATTATTTTAAACATATAATCCAAAGCCAAATATGATGAATTAGAAGGATGCTCTGTTCCATGTCCCATAAATATTGCTACTTCATCTTTTTTCAATTTTGCTATGCTTTTACTTATTATTGAAACTACTTTTCTATAATCATCTTCTTCAGTCAAAAGTGGATTTCCAAACTTTATATTCATATCCTGTGCATATCTTTTTATTTCCATATAGGTTAAATGATACTCTATTCCATTCATAATATGCAGGGGTTGAACAACAACTTCTTCATATCCTAACTTTTTAATTCTGTCCAATGCTTCAAGGGGTAGGTCTATATTGATACCTCTTTCTTTTTTTAATTTTTTTACTATCATTCTTGATGTGAATGCTCTGAAAAAATCATATCCTTCATAGACCTTTTTAAACTTCTCTTCTATTTTTAATATCGTTTTCTTTAGGGTATCTTCGTGGCTTGTACCAAAACTAATGACTAAAATTGCTTTTTTATTCATATTATTTATTCTCCTTTTTTAAGCTGTAACTTTATAACATTGTCTTATACTTAATAAAAAAATAATAATGAAGTATATAGATAAGACTATGAGGTTTGTCATTTTGAAATTTCCTCCTGTTGCTAAAGTTCTAAGTCCTTGACTGGCATGTGTAAGTGGAAGAAAGTATATAATTTTTTTTATAAATTGCGGCATCTTTTCCGGGGAAAAAAATGTTCCGCATAAAAAAGTCATGGGCATTATTACATATGTACTGAACCTATTCATATCAGCATGAGAATTAACCACAAGTGCTGCATAAAATCCAAGGGAAGCAAAGGCTAATCCATTTACAAACATAAGTAAAATAAAGGGTAAACTTATTATAATATTGACGGCAAATAATCTAGCCACTGCAATTATTATAAATCCTGCATATATTCCTCTCAATGCTCCAGCTAAAACCTTTCCCGAAACAATTTGATATATGGAAATAGGTGCGATTAGGTATTGCTCAAAGGTTTTGTCATACAACCTATGGATGTTTAAAAGAACTGCTACAGCAGAATAACTTGTATTCATAGTGCTCAAAGCTATAATACCCGGAATTAGAAATACAATATAGGGTGTTCCTTCTACTGTCATATCTTTACCCATGCCCCATCCAAAAGCTATCATATAGAGTAGGGGACTCATCATTGCACTGCTAGTTATTTTCCAAAACTTTCTTTTAAACACAATCCATTCTTCCCAAAGTACTGC
>CAYMUD010000046.1:0-9099 GCA_964393495.1 uncultured Clostridia bacterium
TCTGTATAGCCAAACATTTTTTCTAAATATTTGTTTGCCATTTTTATTTCACCATTAAAATCACTTGTCAATATAGCTGCAGGTATAGAATTTAAAATTGTCTCAATATAGTTTTTACTTAATGTTAATTTCCTATTGAATTCTTTAATCTTTAACATATTTTCTATTGCATCTGCTGCTGATGCTACCATACCTAAAGTATGAGAATGGACGCTTCCTTTGTCACCAGTTAGATCCAAGCAACCTATAATATCACCTTTAGGATTTCTAATTGGTGCTCCGGAACAGGTCCATTTATGAAAAACCTCAACATAATGTTCTTCTCCTGAAACTTGCAGGGGTCTTTCCTCAACTATAGCTGTGCCCATACCATTGGTACCAATATACTCTTCCCCCATATATGCTCCAGGTAAAAGGGCATTATTAAAAGCTTTTACTAATATATTGTCATCTCCAATTATGTTTAAAATACATCCTTCTTCGTCAGTTAAAATAGCAAAAAAACTAGTACCTTTAACAAAATTATATAGATTTTCAATAAAAGGACCGGAAGTCATAATCAAGTTGCTTTTTTCTTTTATTTTCTGATCCAATTCACTCTGATTCAATACTTTTTTACTTTCTTTTTGTTTTACATCTATTCCGTAAGCTTTACTTCGATTATTAGATTCTTTTATGAAACCTCTATTTTTAAAATTCATAAATCCCCCATCCTAATTTTATATATAGTTTACTCCATTTATAAAATCGTACCATCTCAAGCTTTCTAAATATTCATCTTTATATTTTTTGAAATCTCCTGAAAATTTACCTTCCAATTTTTTCGCTAAGGCTTCTGCTTCCTTCAAATATTTTTTGTATTCACCATCTCTGTCAATTTCAACTTCATATTGAAATCTACTGTCAATATAGTCAAAACTTGACTGAATGCCGAAATCTTTAATAAGATCTACCTGTTCAATGCTATTTTTATTAAGCCAATTTCCAGTCATTAAATCAATTTCATATTCTTCTAAAAATAAATATCCGTATTTGGAAATGAAATCTACAGCATCTAGTAAAAATTCTACTTCTTCCTCCATCATAGTATAATGAAGGTTTATTCTTGTCCATCCTGGTTTTAATGAATGTATATCTTTTTGTATTATTTTTCTGAATATTTCAGATTTTTCAGAATCAATACCCAATAATCTATGGCCGTAAGGTCCTGCACAAGCGCATCCTGCTCTTGACTGAATACCAAATAGGTCATTTAACAATCTCGTCACAAATCTCGGGTGAAGATATTTTCCCTTATATTCTATCATAAAAGATATTATCGAAACCCTCTTACGAGGATCTTTAGGACCTAATATTGTTACCTTATCATTACCTTTAAACCTATCCATCATTTTTTTTGTATACTTGTGTTCAAGTTCTTCTATTTTGTTTATACCTATTTTACTTTTTAGTTCTACTGCTAATGACGCTTTTATAGCTTGTATAATCCCCGGCGTTCCTGCTTTTTCTCTTTCTTCAGGGTTTTTAAAATAGTCCTGTCCAAGCTCACTAACATACTCCACAGTACCTCCTCCTGCAGTGGTAGGAGGTATACTATTATCGTATATTTTAGAATTTATGACTAGAACTCCGCAAGCTCCTGGTCCTCCAAGAAACTTATGAGGAGAGAAAAAAACTGCATCTAAATAGGATCCCCTTTCGGGATTCATATCAATATTTACATAAGGAGCACTTGCTGCATAGTCAAAACAAGCTATACCATCATTCTCATGAAGTATATCCGCAACCCTGTATACATCAGTTTTAATCCCTGTAACATTTGATGCAGCAGAAAATGAACCTATTTTAGCTCTATCAGAGTATTTTTTATCCCTAACTTTCTTTTCTAAGTCTCCTAAGTCTAAATGTCCTTCCTCATTTAGTTTTATTTCCACTACTTCCGCTATACTCTCTCTCCACATTAAAATGTTGGAATGATGCTCGTAAGGTCCTATAAATACTACAGGACCTTTATTGTGAAGTTCTTTTTTTATTTCTTCGTAAATATTTTTTTTATTTTCTTTATTCATTTGGGAGTTATCAATAAGGTTTTTAAATCTTTCTCTTGTAGCTGGTGAAAAATAAAGACCTAAAATTTCACTTAATCTAAGTACGGCTCCTGTAGCTCCTGCTCCTGCTTCCAAAACATAACAGTTTTTTGATGCATTCAGTTCCTTTTTTATGATTTTTTCTGATTTATGAAGAAGATTTGTCATTACCTCTCCTGTAATATCATCTTCCGTATGGGTGTTAGCATACAGTTTTTGTATTTCTAAAAGATATTTTTCTACAAATTTTAAAGCTCTTCCGGAAGCAGTATAATCAGCATAAGTAGTAACTCTTTTTCCGTAAGGCGTTTCAAAAAATTTATTAAGTCCTAAAATTTCCTTCCTAAGGACATCTAATTTCATATTAAATTCCTCCCTAAATGAAATTTCTTGCTTTTAATTTTTATATATAGTATATTTTACCAAAAAAAATTTATTTTTACTAATTTAAATTTACAACAAGCCTTTTTTTGCTAATAATTCTTTTACTTTTTTCTCGGGAAATAAAGGCTCTTTTCTCATATCTTCAGTATCTATTTTACTGAATAATTTTTTTTCATTATCCAGCATTTTTTCAGCATTAACTAAAGTATCCTCAAATTCATCCTTATCTATAACTATAACTCCATCTGCATCCCCAAAAATAATATCACCAGTACTTACTGAAACTCCTCCGCAGGAAATTGGCTTATTATAATTTCCTTCTGCTTCTTTGACAGTAGTAGTAACTGGTGATCTACCCGTTGAAAAAACCGGAAAATCTAATTTTTTAATTCCTAATGTATCTGTGCTAGGACCATCTATAACTATTCCACCTAATTTAAGATTTTTAGCTACTCTAGCAACTCCTTCTCCACAGCAAGCATACCTATCATCTCCCATTCTATCTATAACTATTATTGATCCTTCTGGTGCTCTTCTCATTGCATAATATAGTATAGCTGAGTATTTACCAGGTATGCTCACAGTAAAAGCCGGGCCTATAATCTTATATTTTTCATCCACCGGTTTTATTTTTTGATTCATGAATCCCCCCTGTATATAATGTCCTATCATAGCAGGGTCTATTTTCATTGCTCTTTCTATTAAATCCTTTGTCAAGCTCATTAAATAATCTCCTTTTAATTTCTTTTTTAAATATTTTCCAATTCTACCCTATTTTTTAAACTGGGAATACTATTTCGAACACTATCAATGTAATCCCATTCTATTTCAGCTATAAGCGTATCTACTTTATCTGAGGATTTTGCTATCACTGTTCCCCAGGGATCTATAACCATTGAATTCCCAAAAGATTTTTTACCTTTTTCAAATTCACCAAACTGTCCTACAGCTACAATATACACTTGGTTTTCTATTGCTCTCGCTCTTAGAAGAGGCTCCCAGTGATCCTTCCCAGTAAATAAAGTAAATGCAGCAGGGACAAAAATAAGCTTAGCCCCATTAAAGGTAAGCTTTCTGAATAATTCTGGAAATCTTAAGTCATAGCATATAGTAAATCCAAATTGTCCTATTTCATTACTTAAATTAATAATTTCATTTCCCCTTTTATATTTACTTGATTCATTAAAGGTGTTTTCTTTATCTATACTCACATCAAACAAATGAATTTTACGATAAACAGCTTCTATTTCACCCTTAGGGTTAATAAAGACCGATGTATTAAATATTTTATCACTATTCATATCTTTTTCAGCAAAGCTTCCATTATGTATGTACACTTTATGCTTTACAGCCATATTTTTAAGTTCATTGATTATTTCTCCATCAATGCTTTGGGAATTTTCTTCTGCTCCACTTAGGGATAAATATGAAGATGCTTCCGGAAAAACTACTAGCTCAGCTCCTTTACTTGAACATTCCTCAATCACTTTTTTCATTTGTACTAAATTTTCTTTAATATTATTTTTTGAATTTATCTGTCCTAACCCAATTTTTAAATTTTTCATAAAATTATCCTTTCTTTTTCTTTTTATATTACATGAAACTAGGCAACCACATTGTAAGAGCTGGTATTAGTGTGATTAAAATTAACGCTATTAGAATCGGTATATAATACATCATAAAGGCAGAAACCACCTTATGTATTGGTAAATCTGTAATAGAACTCATAATGAATAGTCCCGTGCCTACCGGTGGTGTTGTATAACCTACTAAAGAATTCATAGTCATAATTACACCAAATTGCAATCTATCTACTCCTATCATATCAATAATCGGCAGTAGAATTGGTATCATTATCAATTTAATAGACATTCCATCTAACACCATCCCTAAAAATATTAAGAATGCATTTATTAAAAATAGCATAATATATTTATTTGTAGTTAAGTTAAATAGATATTCAGAAACCATAGCTGGTATTCTTTCAACTGTAAATACCCATCCAACGGATTTACCTACACCTATCAAGAACATAATCAATGCCGCAGAATAAACACTGGCCTTTAATGATTTAATAAAACCTTCCATTGTTAATTCTTTATATATTAATCCAACCACTAATGAATAAGTTGCAGCTATAATACCAGTTTCTGTAGCTGTTGCTATACCTGTTATCATACAACTTACTAGAATTATCGGAGCTAAAAGAGCTAAAAAACCCCTTTTAAAAGTATCAACTAATCTTCCGACCTCAAAAGGCTCCGGTTCCGGCATTTTATATTTACCAGACTTATATATAAGGTAATTAGTTATCATCAATATCAAGCCAATTAAAATACCAGGTATAAGACCTGCAATAAACAGCTTAGAAATTGAAACATTTGCCAACATAGCATAAATTAAAAAAGGTATGCTAGGAGGAATTATTGGCCCTACTACAGATGAAGCTAAAGTTATCGCTGTAGAAAAGGATCTATCATAGCCTTTCTCCGTCATAGCTTCTATTTCTATAATACCTAATCCAGCTGCATCTGAAGATGCTGCTCCTGAAATCCCTGAAAAAATCATACTGGCAAAAACATTAACCTGGGCTAAACCACCCTTTACGTGTCCAATTGTCGCGTTAGCAAAATCAAATATTCTGTTTGTTATACCTCCAGAATTCATAAGGTTTCCTGCCAAAACAAAATATGGTATTGCTATCAAAGTGTACCCACTTGTACCACTAGTAACCATATTAGGTAAAATTTCAAGAGGATATCCTCCTAATATCAAACCTATTAATGCTGAAATTCCCATTCCATAAGCAATTGGAACTCCTAAAAATATTAATACTAAAAAAGAAATTAATAAAACTAACCCTATTTCCATTTGTTTTCGCCTCCATTTCTTAAAAGAATTATATCGTTATAAATATTATTTATATATATTAATAGAACACTCACACTATTCAATATTACCGGGAAAGTATATAGGGTTTTAGGTATATTACTTGTATAAGTTCCAATCCCTATTTGTTCACTCAAAAGAAAAAAACCATAATAAGAAAATATTACTAAAAAAACCACAATAATTATCTTTGTAAATAAATTAGTTATGTTTTTTACTTTTTTAGGTAAATTATCTACTAATAATTCAATATTAATGTTTTTATTTTCATAAACGATTTTTGTAAATCCACAAAAAATCATCCACACCATAAAAAGCACACTTACTTCTTGTATCCAGATTATTGATTTATCAAGAAATGCTCTTATGATTATTTCATATAAATTTAATGCTATTATGAGTGCCAATGCAGTTATTGAAATTGTCATTTGCTTATTCGCCATACTTTCAATAAATTTACTAAATTTATTTTTACTCATACTTATATCCTTTCTTTTCTAAAAAAAAGCACCCTTAACATATTATGTAAGGGCACTTTTTAAAAATCATTTTAGTTTTCTAATATTGACTTAAGTACACCCTCACCATATACTCCATCGCTATCTAATTCCATATAATGGTCCATTAATTTTTCTCTGAAAGGCTCTGTATTTACTTCTGTAAATACCGCTCCATGCTCTTCCTTCATTAACTCAATTTCATCATCCACAGAATCTGATAAAATACTTGTAGCATATTCTCCAGTTTCATTAGCAGATTCAATAATAATATCTTGATGTTCTGGACTTAATGAATCAAATTTATCTTTGTTCATAACATATGCAACATACTGTGGGAACTCATTTACCATAGCAACATAGGGAGCCACTTCTGTAAACTTCATACCATAAACAAGTGAAATAGGTGAAGTTACAGCCTCTACAGTTCCTTGTTTTAAAGCTAGGTATGTTTCAGTCCAAGCAATCTGTATTGGATTTGCACCTAAAGCAGCATATGCATTCATAGATGCTGCATTACCTGAAAGTCTTAATCTTATCCCCTGTAAATCCTCTAAATTCTCAACAGGTTTAGTAGATAATAGAACTCTAGAAGGTCCTCTTGCAAAATTTCTTTTTGGATTTATTAATTTAAATCCATTATCTTCTAAATCTTTTTCTACACCTTTACCGAAGTCTCCATTCATAACTTCATAAAATTGTTCCTCACTTGTAAATAAGTAGGGTAAATTCTCAATTTTAACTGTTGGTGCATAATTAGAGAAATTTGCTAAACCTTCGGCATAAATATCCTGAGAACCATTTTTAACGTTATTTACTTGAGTATCTGCATCTCCCAGCTGTTCTGACGGATATACAACCACTTTAATCTCTCCATCTGTTTTTTCTTCTACTAATTCTGCAAAATATAAATGTGCTTGACCTTCAATTGATTCATTAGACATTTTTGTACCTAATTTTAGCTCAATAGGTTCTGTTTGTCCTGAATTTTCTACATCATCTGAATTTTCTTGGTCTGATCCACATCCAGCTAAAGAAACCATAATCATTGTTACAACTAATAGTATTGAAATTCTCTTCTTCATAATTTAACCTCTCCTTAAAATATTTGGTAGTCCTAAAAATTTGGCTATCCTTTTTATTTCCTTTATCTTATTATGGTAACCTTTAATTTACAATGTAGTTTTTATTAGATTGTGCTGGTACAATCTTTATGATATTATAAAAAAAGGAGGATAAAATAATGTATAAATACGAACTTATATGTGAAAATTTGAAGGCTGAAATTGAAAACAACAAGATAAAACCAGGAGAAAGTTTACCTTCAATAAGAAATCTTTCAAAAAAGTATAATACAAGCGTTGGAACAATAATAAAATCTCTCTCTATTTTAGAAGATCAGCACTTGGTTTACTCTAAACCTCAAAGCGGATACTATGTAATAGAAAAAGGATTTACAAAAAATAATAGTGAAAATGAAATGATACAAGCTTCTACAAGTTACCCAGACATAAATTTATTTCCATACGACGATTTTCAACATTGTATGATTCAAGCAATAAATACTAATAAAGAAAATCTTTTTTCATATACAAACCCTCAAGGCTTACCATCACTGTTACAAACGATACAAAAGCATCTTGAAGATTATCAAATCTTCACAAAACTTGATAATCTTTTTATAACAACTGGTTCTCAACAAGCAATAGATTTATTGACCAAAATGCCTTTCCCAAACAAAGGAGACACTATTTTAGTTGAACAACCAACATATTATGGAGCATTAAAAGCCTTTGAATTAAATAATATTCCAACTGTAGGAATAAAGAGAGATTTTTCTGGAATCAACCTAAATGAATTAGAAGAAAAGTTCAAAAAATATAACTTTAAATTCTTTTATACAACTCCTCGTTTACATAATCCACTAGGATATTCATATACAATAAAAGAAATGCAAAGCATTCTCTATCTTGCAGAGAAATATAAGGTTTATATTTTAGAAGACGATTGTATGGCAGATTTTATTAGTTCATCAAAATTACTGCCTATGTATGCATATGATAAAAATGATTTCGTTATAAACGCTAAAAGTTTTTCGAAAATTTTACTTCCTGGATTAAGACTTTCATCTCTAGTTCTACCTGAAATATTAATTGATACTTTTAGCGAATACAAAAAGTGGGCTGACGTTAATAGTACAATAATATCTCAAGGAGCTTTAGAAATATTTATAAAAAGTGGTATGTATGCCATTCACAAAGAAAAAATGAAATTATTATATTCAGATAGGATTTCATATTTAATTGAAAAAATAGAGAATAATATGAAAGATAATTTAACCTTTAGCAAGCCTTCCGGAGGTTACTTTTTGTGTATAAAAACACCCAATGGCAGTAATTATAGCAAGGTTATGAAAATTTTAGATGCTCAAAATATAAAGATGGTGGATATAAGAGTATGTTTTCTAAAAAACAATAGAAACTCCAGTTACTATCGACTAAGCGTAAGCAAGATGAATAAAAAATCTATTGATATTGCTATTCCTAAAATAATGGATGTTATTTCAAAAAATTCATTTTAATTACTTGGATCTATGTGAACTATTACCTCATTTGTTTTATTAATATTTTCAAAAATCTTTTCTCTTACTACTTCGCTTACAGCATGTGCTTCCTTAATAGTATAATAAGAAGGTACTACAATATCCATATCTACCAAATAAACAGAGCCACTTCTTCTCATTCTTATGTCGTGAGCATTTACAACTCCTTCTACACTTTCTGCCAACTTTTCAATCTCTTCTAGTTTATAATGGTCTACAGATTCATCCATTATCTGACCTGTAGCTTCAATTAATATTTCAAAAGCCAGTTTTGCTATAAATCCAGATATAAATATACCTGCTAAGGGATCTAGAATAGGATATCCCATCCTTGCTCCAAGTATTCCTAAGAAGGTAGCAGAAGTAGCAAAAACATCGGATCTGTGGTCCTTTGCATTAGCTATTGTAGCCGGACTGTTTGCTTCTTTGCCTGCTTTATAGGTGAATCTATACAGTATTTCCTTTACAATAATCGAAACAACTGCAACATATAAAGCCGTACTTCCAGGTTTAGAATAATCTCCATTTATAATTATTCTAACACCACTGGAAAAAACTTGATAAGCAAGCATTCCCAATATAAGACCTATGACCATAGATGATATTACCTCTACTTTGTGATGTCCGTAGGGATGTTTAT
>CAYMUD010000047.1:0-8375 GCA_964393495.1 uncultured Clostridia bacterium
GCTTTTCCTCCTCTTTATTTAACTTGATTTATATCAAGATTTAATCTGACGGTTTGAATTATATTGAAAATGTCCCTTTCATTTAAATTTTAAACAATATATGTTAATTAACATTTTGTAATAATTATAATACTCTGGAAATATAAAGTCAATATTGTCAATTATAAATCACTATCATATTAATTGTGGTTTATTTAAATATTGGAGGATTTAAAGAAAGAAATGAAACTATTCATTTCTTTCTAGCTAATATTTTTTTCTAATGCAATCACTGGTCCCGCTTTTGAAAATGTTTTTGAATATACTTTAACTCCTATAAACAACCATACTATACCAAAACCAATTAAGTAAATAATATCAGGCAAGACCGCACTAAATTCCTTTCCTTTGATAAATATTTCCTGTACATTCTTAGCATAACCTATCAACGGCCATAAAGCTCTCGTTAATATCCTCAATTCATCAGGTATTTGTTCTATTGGCCATACACACCCTGCCAGTACAAAGGTTGGTAGGGAAAGCATATATGATATTTTCGCATACTCCAGCCTTTTTTTCGTAAAAGATGCAAGAATCATTGACATTCCAGTAATTGCAAAAGCAAAGAGAAGTGTAAGTAGTCCTGTTGTCAAAAGACTCCCTATTATAGGCACATGGAATATATACCTAATTCCTGCCAGTCCAAGAAGCATTGAAGGCATTATACCTGCAACACATGATACCATAACGCCCAAAGACTTTTGCATCGTATTACCGGAAGATATGTATTCCTTGCTTCTTATAAACTTCGACCCCATAGATGACAACATAAGCTGCTGGAAAAACACTGCCCAGTAACAGACAATCAGATAATTCATATACCTCATTTTTGGGTCGTAGAGAACTCTCTCTCCAATATTCATCGACAAAGCCAAATTTTTGGCAATCTGTGGTAGTACTCCATTTGCTTCAATAACCTTGATTTCTACTCCTGCAGCTATGGTTTGTATTATTGTTGCAGCTTGTGCATAGGCATTGTTCGATACGACTATATTTGTTCCGTCAGTTACAACAAGAATCTCTTTTGGATCACCTTTGGATACTCCCGACTCGAATCCTTCTGGAATTATTATTCCCATATGTGCATCTCCATCATAAAGAAGTTCTTCCAAATCCTGTCTACTGTTTGGATAATATTCAATATCAAATCTTTCATTTGAAAGAAAGCTTGAAGATATGGTATTACTTAATCCGCTACCATCTTCATCTACAATTGCAATGGGAATGTCATTTATATAATCATTCACATATACTCCACCAAAATACATTGTAAGAAAAACCGGCCCTATAAAAAGAAGAATCATCATTCCCGGATAATCAAATATCGAACGAAACTCTCTTCTGAATGCTTCCAGAAATATCTTCATTTTCACTGTCCTCCTTTCCCGTTTCCATAATCGTAACTACAAATTCTGCAATTATCAAAGCTACCAGCCCAAATCCAAACATATATACAAGATCATTGGTCATATCGCCAAGAACTGCACCTTTGAGAAAAATATTTCTATAGTTATCAACAAAATGGATGAAGGGTATATAACTTGCGAAAGCCTGATATCCTTTTGGCATTGATATTAAAGGCCATGTAGTACCAGCCATAATAGAATTTGGTATAATCATTAATCCGCCACCGACAAGTGCAACCATTTTATTTTTTATTACAGCAGATATCAAAACACAAAATGATGATACTGCAAAACTAAGTCCAATAGACATTAAAATCACATCAGTCATATTTCCCTCGAATGGAATTCCCAGTACATTGGCTAAGAGTGCCGTAGAAACAATATACATGAATGTTCCGCAAATAGTATAAAATAATACCTTTCCTGAAACATAACCCAGTCTTTTCTTTTTATCCCTATCCAGCATTTCATGTCTTATTGAAGTAGCAGCACAAAGTGCAACTGCTATCTGTATTATTCCTGCAACCAACATTGGCGTCAAAAAATCTTGAAAACTTTTAACCGGATTGTATAATGCCTTACTTCTGAATATAAACCCCTGAGTAGTTTTAATTGAATTTTCATATGACATTCCAAGTCTGCCCATTAATTGTTTTGATGTTATACCAGCCTTGTATGTCAGAAGTATTTCAGTAGCCTTAGCCTTTGCAGCACTGCTTACAGACATGTTGCTACCGTCATATATCATTACTATAGACGGAGATTCTAAACCTTCAATATCATCATAAAAACCTTCAGGTATTATTATGCCTGCTCTTGCCTTGCTGTTTCTAATAAGCTCTTCAAGTTCTTCGTCCCTGTCTGTTCTATATTTAATACTAAAGGTTTCATTTGAATCAAACTGTTGTATCAAATCCATGCTGAATGCAGACTCATCGTGATCTACAACTACAATAGGTATTTCCGTAAGTACTTCTCCGGACATTTCAACTCCAAGGATAAGCACCAACAGCAAGGGCAAAACAAACAATACAATAATGTTTGCTTTTTCTTTTACAAGCATTTTAACTTCTTCCTTGAAAGATCTAATCATCACTCATTCACTTCCTCTGTTAAAAAATCTACAGTGGCAGTCATTCCTGGTCTTAGGAGCTCATCATTATTGTTTAGTTTTACTTTTACTCCAAAAGATACTATATCGAAATTCCCGTTTTCAGTTGTAGACTTCTTCACTGCAAAGTCCGGCTGTTTGTTTATTGTAGTAATTGTTCCCTTAAATTCCTTTTCTTTAAATGCAAGAAGTTCAACTTTTACTTCCTGACCTTCCATCAGTCCTGCAAGCTCATCCTCATCTACATTTACAGTTACCCAACAAGTTTCAAGATTGCTCACTGTAGCCAGGGACATTCCTGTTGAGACAAGTTCACCTTCATCAACATTAAGTGATGTAACAACTCCATCTATAGGCGCTTTAATTTCAGTATCCTCAAGATAAACCTGTACTTCAGTCAAACCTGCTTCAGCCTGCTCAAGTTTTTTCTTTGCAGCTTCAAGACCAGCTTCAGCCATAGAAAGTTGTGCCTTTGCCGCATCCTTTTGCTCTATCCTTGCTCCCTCTCTAGCCATATTCAAGGTTTGTGCATATACTTCTTTCTGTGTTCTTATCTCTTCGAACTTCTGAAGAGATATTGCACCACCTTCATAAAGTACCTTGGCTCTGTCATATGTTGAACTCCAAAGGTTATATGCACTTTGTGCCTGAAGAACCTCTTGAGTTCTTGCTCCATTTTCTGCCATTTCGCTTGCAGCTTTTGCCATGTCTCTCTGACTCCTAGCAGCTTCCACTCCTGCCTCGGCCTGTTCCACCAAAGCTATCAATTGTTTTTCTTTTGCCTGTAGTTCATCACTTTTTATTTTAAGGATTACATCTCCTGACTTCACGCTTTGACCTTCTTCAATCTTTATTTCAGCAACTCTTCCAGGTATTTTTGTGTTAATACTTACATCCTTTGCTGCAACTATTCCTCGAAAAATATTATTCTCCAAACTTTCTCCACTTATATTATTGGAAGTGGATATTATTGCCACTCCCGCTACCAAAATAACTAGTGCAATAACCAGCTTGTTAACATTTCTTGTAAACCAATTGGATTCACCCTTGTTTTTTACTTTCTCTACTTTACTTACTTTATCTTTATTTTCTTCCATAATATTACCCAGTCCTTTCTTTTTTAATGAACAAGTATTCCTGCATCATTTAAGTATTTAACTTTTGCCATTATATTGTTATATCTTATTTGAGCTACTTTTGCTTCCATGTCAGCAAGATTTTCCTGTGCAGCTATTAGTTCTACTATTGTTCCAGTACTTGATTCGAGATTCATTTTTTGGAGCAATGAGTTTTCAGCACCAAGGCCTTGCTCGTATTTCAATTCAGCTATTATCAAAACCTCTTCAGCATCCTCAACCAGATTATTAGTGATGTCGAGCATATCTCTTGTTGCCTCAAGCTCTTCATAAGACTGATATATTTCAGACTCTATAGTTTTATTAATACTTTTAATTTCAAGCTCGGAATTTTCCCTTAATAATTTAGCTTCAGAAAGAGAATCTTTTTCGTATTTATATACATATGAAGAGTTCAATATATCTTCATTCAATTTGTATATCATCCACTGTCCAAGTGCCTTCTGCATCTCAAGTCTATTTTTCGCTCCCGAATTAAGAGCATCTTCAAGAGATAAAATAGAAGACTCCTCAATTGTAGACTCAACAAGTTTAATTTCTGTATCCATATCGTAGTTCATATTTTTCTTAAGCTCACAGATCGCATTATTGTAAGTCGACTGGGCAAGTCTGTATTCCACCTTAGTCCCGTCATAATACATTTTAGCAAGAAGCATATCATCTTTTGCCTTCATTCCGTTTTCATAGGAAAGCTTGGTTAGATTATACTGCTTCTCCCCTCTTTCCATAGCCACTTTTTTCAGGTCCATCATTTTTTCTGCATACAAGGCATCATAATAATTTTTCTGGATAAGCATTACTATTTGATTCCTGTATATTTCCTTGGCATATCTTGTAACATCTAGATTTACATTCGACATGGTTATCATCAAATCAACTGCGTCATCTGTATCTAGTTGAACTACACTACTGTAATTTATCTTAGAATCAAGTTTGTCTGCCACATCGTCAAGTACTAATTCAAATAAGTCCTTATTATAGTCAAGGGTTTCTTGCGCCTCATCCATGGCTATGTCGTATTGGTCAATAGTATCTTGGTTTTCATCAAGCTCTTTTTTAATCATCGAAGAAATTTCTTCATAATATGTTGAAGCCTTAGCTTCAGCTTCTGTTTCGCTATCACCCTGACTTATAAACATATATTTAAATTTTTCCTTTATATTCTCTCCTACTTCCAATATTACACCATCGACTGACATTCCAATATCATCATACGTTATCTCTACCGGTGATATTCCCGATGAAAGAAGAGAATATGCTTTATTCAAATCCTCCTGGTTCTTATCGAGTGCAACTCTTAGGTCAAACAGGTCGTTTTCAGCTTCATTTAGCTTTTCTTGAGCATCTTCAAGGTCATCAATTTTTCCTTCTGAATAACTTACGTTTACAACTGCCAAATCTATGGCATTGTCAAGCATTTCAATGCTAAGATTGTTCTTCAGTCCGAATTCTACTACCTGTTCCACAGTGAGTTCAAGAGGCAACACTTTAGCTTCATCATCTGATTCTTCAATAATAATTTCACCTGTCTCATCTGTTGCTGCCTCTTCCGCTTTTTCTATTTCTACCTTTTTTGATTCATCATCACTATTCTTATCTGTTAAGATAAAATCAGGCAGCTCATAAGGGGTAAGTTCAAAATCCTCCACTGCATCATCTCTGTCTTCATTTTTTGTTATCGTTCCAGCATTTACTGGATTGAAGGCTGATGTTAGAATCATAATTACACATGTGTATGATACTATTTTTTTAATTTTCATATTGCTTCTTCCTTTCTATTAATTTTTTAAGATATGTATCTGTAATTTTTCAGTTTTTCCATCCAAATCATCAATATGGTTCATTATTTCATAGTCGTTGATTCCTAGGACAATTTGATTTACATTACTTCTGTCAATACAATCCTTGAGTATTTCAGCAGGGTTGTCCGAAAAAAACATTAGCATCTTAGCTTGATATTTAAATGCATCCTTAAATATTTTGTTAACTTCCTTTGAAAGCCTCTTTCCCCATTGTTTTTTCTTTTGAATATTTACGACTATCAATCTCGTAGCAGTATTGTCTGCAATTTCCCTGCCCTTCTTGATTATTCAACCGTATTCAAACTTTGCACTAACATAAACCATGGTTGATTTTTTATTTTTTTCAATCTTCTTAGTATTTTTTTTCATATCTTGACCAACCCTTTATCATTTCTAGTTTAGATTATAAGTATAAAAAATGTCATAAATATGATTCAATTGTGAACAATTATGAACAAAACAAGCTTCCACAAAATTTATATTACTCCGTAGAAAGTTTTCGATTTTGTGGAACACCAGTGATTTAAGGTGTTTTACATATTTGAACTTTCCGAAGCTTCAGCAATTAAAAAAACTGTATTGCAAAGAAATATCCTTTCATTGCTATACAGCCTTTATTTTAGTTTTTATACCAATATACTATTTATCAATCTTTATATATCAAGTCCCACAGTAAAACTGAACTCACTTCCATTTCCTTTAATACTTTTAACTTTTATCTCTTCACTCATTACATCCATTATCTCTTTGGCAATTGACAATCCAAGACCCGTACCTCTTCTTCCTGTTCTAGATTTATCACTTTTATAAAATCTGTCAAATACAAACTGAAGATCATCTTCAGCTATACCTTCTCCCGTATCCTTTACATTAACTATTACATCTTTTTCCCTTAAGTCAGTTGTTATTTCAATTTTACCGCCTTTAGGTGTAAACTTGTATGCATTGTCTATCAATATAACAAGAATTTGCTCAATCCTGTCGTAGTTCGTATATACCTTAGGCAATTTAACAGGATGGTATACAAGTTCAATGTCATCATCAGTCAACCTGTATCTTTCATACACCATTTCAATAATATCATTCAAATCAACAGATGATTTTTTTATTAGAGCTTCACTAGTCTGTAATCTTGAAAGTTCCATAATATCGTCTACAAGTCGAGACAATCTCATGCTTTCTTGATAAATAATATTGTAATATCTTTTCACATCTTCTTCATCAGAAACAATAGAATCCATTAAAGGTTCTATAAGTCCCCTTATAGAGGTAAGGGGAGACCTCAATTCATGGGATACATTAGCAACATAATCTCTACGCATTTTTTCAAGCTTCTCGACCTCTGTAATATCTCTGAATAATACAACAGCTCCGGCCGGCTTATTATGTTCATCTTGTATTGACGAAATTATTATTCTCAATACAATTTCTTCATGCATTCCATTCTTCAGCATGGAACACTTGCCTTCAATGGCTTGAGAAAGTTCATTTAATTCGTGCCTCAATACAGGAATATCATCTACACATGTATCGATTAGATTTTCTTCTTCAAGATCAAACATCACCAGAAAAACTTGATTAAAATGAGTAATTTTACGATTTTCATCCACTGCTATCATACCTTCCTCCAGACTTTCAAGGACCTGTTGGAGTCTGCTTTTTTCTATATAAAGCTGCGAAACATTTCTGTAAAATTCAACTGCTAGTCTGTTAAGAGTCTGGTTCAAAAGCCCAATTTCTCCCTCCAGTGTATCATCTGCCTTTACAGAAAAATCCCCATCAATCATAGCTATACCTGTAGCAATAACATTTCTTATAGGTTTAACTATTCTTATTAAAACAATATAGCAAAGGACTGCTATAAAAGGCAAAATGATTATCATTGAAATCACCAATGCCTTAAAATGAGTGAGTTCAGGCATTATACTATCAGAAATCAAATATTGAAGAAATGAAACAAGAAATGCCGACATGAAAATCGCTGTTGATATAAGTATTGTAATTCTTTTAATCAGAAAACTTTTCATATCTTATTCCACCTCAAACTTGTAACCTACACCATATACAGTCTGCAAACTACAGTCTTTCAATTCCTGTGGCAACTTAGCTCGTATACGCTTCACGTGGGTATCAACAGTTCTTGTATCTCCAAAGAAGTCGTATCCCCACACCCTGTCAAGAATCTGTTCCCTCGAGAATACCTGTCCCTTGTTTATTGCCAAGAGATAAAATATTTCCACTTCCTTTGGAGTTGAAATTATAACCTTATTATCAAATTTTACCTGGTATTTTTTTATGCTTATTTCAAGTTTTCCGAATGTCAATGTTAAAGACTTTTCCTCAGAAGAGCTTTCACCAATTCTTCTCCTTACTGCCTTTATCCTTGCAACAACTTCCCTGGGGCTAAATGGCTTAACAATATAGTCATCAGCACCAAGCTCAAGGCCAAGTATTCTGTCGATTTCCTCTCCCTTTGCAGTCAGCATAATTATAGGAATCGAACTTGTCTTCCTGATTTCCCTACACACATCAAGTCCGTTCATCCCAGGCATCATTATGTCAAGCACAACAAGTACAGGTTCTATTTTTTCAAGTTCCTTCAATACATCATTACCATTAAATACTGAAAAATATCCGAAGCCTTCGTTTTTTAAGTATATTTTAAGTGATTCGTGTACCACCGGATCATCATCACATATCAAGATTTTTTCTTCATTCATTTGTCTACTCCTCCTGCCTCGCGTTGTTCATATCAAAACATTTCAAATACGTACCTCAAGCTATCTCTTACATGATTATTAGTATAGTTTTCATCTATCCAAACATTATTTTTTCTTTAATAGCTTCTTCTACATCTGAATAATTATCCTTTGTGCAAAAT
>CAYMUD010000048.1:0-8360 GCA_964393495.1 uncultured Clostridia bacterium
CAGTATCGTATCTTCCCATTTTATTAAAGTATTTACTGTCGTATCCTGTATGACTAAAAACTCCATCCAGTACTATGTTAATATTATTTTTTTTACATTCTTCTATCAATTGATCAAAGGCATCATTTCCACCGAAGCCTTTATCAACCTTCTCATAGTCTCCAGTATCGTATTTATTGTTACTATGGGCTTCGAATATTGGATTTAGGTAAATTATTGTTACACCTATTTCTTTTAGATAACTTATCTTTTCTTTTATCCCTTGAAGATTTCCTCCATATATATCCCAGTATATTATTTCACCTTTAGAATTTTTCATATATTTATTTTTTTCGTACCAATCTGTATATTTAATAAAACCTTCTCTACCTTCGTAAAGGTCATTATCTCCTGAGTTATTAAATCTATCCACAAATATTTGATACATTGTACCTTCTTTGTACCACTTAGGAACAGATATATTCTTTTCGTGTACTGTTATTTGATAGGGTATGGGATTATTATCGTATATTTTAGCTTCTCCACCTAAACCCTCTTCTCCATTTCCCATATATATTGTTTTATCTTCTAAATGTATTATAAAATAATAGAAAACAGCACAGGGTTTATCCAATGCCTTGAATTTAGATTTATATACATTAAATTCATCCTCTGTGCTATCTATTTCCATATCCATCTTCTTTTCTTTTCCATCACAGGTTGCAAAGAGTTCACAAGAAGCTTTTATACTTTCCTTTATTCTTATGCTTAAACTTATCTCTGTTTCAGTCTCTACTGCCCCAAAGGGATATTTGAATTCTTCCTTTTGAGAGTTAAATACAAAGTCCATAATTTCACCTACTATATTTTCTTATAAAGTTCTATATATTTCTCTGCTGATTCATTCCAACTGAACTTTGTTTTAAATGCATTTTTAACCAATTCTTCCCAAGCTTCTTTATTCTTTTTATAGATTTTAACAGCTCTTTTTAGTTCGTGAAACATTTCATGTGCATTATATGTTCTAAATACAAAGCCATTTCCTTCTTTTGTAGATGGTTGGAATTTAGTTATGCTATCGTTAAGACCACCAATTTTCCTTACTAAAGGTATTGTTCCATATTTTAATGCTATCATCTGTACAAGTCCACAAGGTTCTATCCTTGAAGGCATGAGCATTATATCACTTCCTGCATATATTTTAGATGCCATTTCGCTATTAAAGTCGATGATTACAGAAGCATTATTAGGAAATACAGAACTTATCTGTTTAAAAGATTTTTCGTAATTTTTCTCTCCTGTTCCAAGTACTACTAAGTTAACATCTAAATTCATAATTTCATACATTACATGGAGGATTAAGTCGATTCCCTTTAGTTCATCTAATCTTGATATTACTCCTATTAAAGGTTTTTCGTCATTTTCTTCTAATCCTAATTCTTTTAAAAGCATCATTTTATTTATTTTCTTTTTCTTTATTGATCTAGTATATTTTTCATATATAGCTTCGTCTTTTTGTGGGTTGTATACATCATAATCTATACCGTTTAGAATTCCAGACATTTTTTGGTTATTGTCTTTTATTACATCCTGAAGACCTTCTCCAAAATATTCATACTCAAGTTCTTTAGCATAAGTTTCTGAAACTGTATTTACCCAATCAGCATTATATATTCCTGCCTTCATAATATTTATGTTGCCTTTATACTCAATATCTCCAGTTATCTCTTCTGGTTTTAAACCTAATATTTCATAGGCAGTATTTACTCCATATATTCCCTGGAATTTAATATTGTGAATTGTAAGCAAGGTTTTTAAATCTTGATAATGTACTTTATACTGCTTATTTAACAAATAAGGAATTATCGCTGTATGCCAATCATTACAGTGTAAAATCTCCGGCCAAAAATCAAATTTTGGTATGAATTCTAAAACTGCTTTAGAAAAAAATATAAATCTTTCAGCATCATCATAATGTTTGTATAAACCTTCTCTTTCAAAGTAATAATCATTTCCTACAAAATAGTAAATAACTCCATCTCTTTTTAATTTGTATATTTCTGCAGTTTGTTTTCTCCAGTTAAGTTCTACTTTATATTCTCCTAATTTTTCCATATCTTTTTTAAATTCTTCAGGTATATCTCTGTATAGAGGCATTATAACTCTAACATCCTGCCCTTTTTTGTTCATCATCTTTGGTAGCGAACCAGCTACATCGCCTAATCCTCCACTAGCTGCAAAAGGCTTAACCTCTGAAGCCACAAATAAAACTTTCATAAAATCGCCTCCTATATTACTGAATCTTTTTTGATAAGCAGTGGTTTTTCTTCTGTACCTTTCAAAACCTTGCCCTCTGTTACTCTAACATACTTATCAAGTATTCCGTTTACTATCTCTGTATTTTTCTCTATTACGCAGTTTTGCATTATAACACTGTTTCTTATAACTACACCCTCTGCTATAGTTGCTTCTCTAAAAACTATACTATTTTCTACGGTTCCATTTATATGTGCACCACTAGCTATAATAGAGTTTTTTATCTTTGATTTTTCGTTGTATTTAGTAGGATGATTATCCTTTGTTTTTGTGTATATCCTTCTATTGCTATAAAAAAGCTCTTTTTGGATTTTGGGATCTAGAAGGTACATAGAAGCATCAAAGTAAGACTTTAAAGAGTTGACTATTTTTAAATAACCTTCCATTGGATAGCCATAAACCTTTAGTCTATCTAAATTGCTTTGTACTACATCTATCAAATCCAACTCTCCTGATTCTTCGGCATCTTCAATTATATCTTCAAGGAGCTTTCTTTTAATAAACATCATTCCTGCGTAAAGGTTGAAATGATCCATACATTCATGGGAGTTGTTTAGAATTTTATTTATTGTTCCATCTCTTTCTACCTCAACGCCAACTCCCTTATATAAATCGTCCGATGTATAATTTGGTTTGTAAACCATTACTACATCAGCATTCTTCTCTTTATAAAGTTCAAATATTTCTTCTACGTCCATGTTTGCAATCGAGTTACAGTTGCTAAGTAAAATATGATCTGTTGTATCTGCTATTTTTCTAAAAAAAGCTTTATTATCGATAAGATCTTGTATACTTATTCTGGTAATTTCACCTATCTTTTTATTTTTACCACCGTGCAGTATTGATAAGTCATTACTTTTACTACTCAAATTCCAATCTTCTCCTGAGCCTAAATGATCAGCTAATGATCTATACTTATATGACCCTATCACTCCTATTTTTCTAATACCTGAATTTACAAAATTTGAGAGAGGAAAATCTATAAGTCTATATTTCCCACCAAAAGGTACGGTATGTATGCTTCTGTGATGAGTCATTGCTTCTAGATTATTTTGATTGGGACAATTTATAATAATTCCTGCTATTTTTTTCATCTTATCCTCCTATCCTACTACCGTAATCTCATCAGAGTCAATACTTCCTATTCTCTTATTCTTCTTAATTCTCATATTTTCTCCGATGATAGTCTTTTCAACTACAGCACCATCTTCTATTTCAGCATTACTGAAAATTATTGAATCTTTTACAATTGCATTTTTACCGATTTTCACATCATAAGAAAGTATTGAATTATTTACAGTTCCTTCTATTATGCAACCATCGCATATCAAACTATTATTTATAGAAGCATAGAGTCCTACGTAGTGGGGTTGACTATTTATGTTGTTGGAATAAACCCTCATACTCTTAGAATAAAGGTTAAAGTCTTCTCTTTCTTTTAATAAATCCATGTTTGCCTCGTAATAACTTTCTATTGTACCTACATCTCTCCAGTATCCATCAAAAGAAAATGCATATGCCTTTCTTTTATCTTCTAGCATCATAGGTATTACGTTTTTACCAAAGTCATGCATAGAATCCTCATCTGCAGCGTCCCTTAAAAGAGCATCTCTTAAAGCTTTCCATTTAAATATATATATACCCATGGAAGCCATATTGTTCTTAGGTTCTTCAGGTTTTTCCTCAAATTCTATTATCTTGTTATCTTCATCTAAGTTCATAATACCAAAACGACTTGCATCTTTCCAATCTACTTCCATTACAGAAACTGTTAGATCTGCATCTTTCTTTTCAGCATAATCAAGCATTTGTGAATAATCCATTTTGTATATATGATCTCCTGAAAGTACCAAAACATATTCAGGATCATACATATCTATAAATTCTATATTTTGATATACGGCATGAGCTGTTCCTTTATACCATCTTTCTCCCTTTTTATCTGCATAAGGAGGCAAGATATATATACCCTGGTCAATTTTATCTAAAGCCCAGGAACTTCCATTCCCTATATATCTTCCCAGTATTAGAGGTTTGTACTGTATCAGTACCCCTATCGTAAAAATGTCAGAATGAAAACAATTACTTAGACTAAAATCAATTATTCTGTACTTCCCGCCGAAAATTACCCCAGGTTTAGCATTATCTTTTGTAAGCTTTTTTAATCTACTTCCTTGCCCTCCAGCTAGGAGCATGGCAATACATTTAGTATCTGTCATATAAACTACCTCCTATTATTTTTTTACCTTCCAAATGTCTCTATCATAATCTTTTATTGTTCTATCACTTGAAAAATATCCTGAACGAGAAATATTTTTCAAGGTTTTATCAAACCACAGTTTTTTATTTTTATAAGTTTTTTCTATTTTCCTTTGTGCCTTCATATAGGATTCAAAATCTTTTAATACAAAGTAAGTATCATTGTGATTTACTAAATTTTCATATATTTCTTCAAATTCTCCTATATCATCATAGAAAAAACCATTGATTAAATGATTTACTACATTCTTCAATTCCGGGTTTGAGTTATAAGTGTCATAGGAGCAATATCCTCCCTCGTTGTAGTAGTTAATTACTTCTTCAGACCTTAATCCAAATATAAATATATTATCTTCTCCAACTCTTTCTGCTATCTCTACATTTGCTCCGTCTAAAGTTCCCACAGTAAGAGCACCATTCATCATAAATTTCATATTTCCAGTGCCGCTGGCTTCTTTGCTCGCTGTCGAAATCTGTTCGGAAACATCTGCTGCTGGATAAAGTATTTCTGCTAGAGATACATTAAAGTTTTCTAGAAAAACTACTTTTAAATATTTGTTAACATCTTTATCTTTATTTACAATATCCGCCAAACTATTTATCAATCTAATAATTTTTTTTGCCATATTGTAGCTTGGAGCTGCCTTACCAGCGAAAATAAATGTTCTTGGATGTATTTTCATTCCTTCATTTTTAATCTTATCGTATAAATATATTATATGTAATGCATTCATAAGTTGTCTTTTATACTCATGTATTCTTTTTATATGTATATCAAAAATAGAATCTACATCTATATCTATATTCTGCTTTTTCTTTATATATTCAGCTAATCTTTCCTTGTTTTTTCTCTTTGCTTCGTAAAGATCTTCTGTGCAATCCCTATTTTTAAAGTGCTTTTCTAATTCCTCTAACTTAGCAGCATCTTTTTGCCATTGACTACCTATAGCATCGGTTAAAAAATTACTTAGATGTGGATTTGCTTTAAGTAAAAATCTTCTATGGCTAACTCCGTTAGTCTTGGAGTTAAACTTCCAAGGATAGAGTTGATAAAGTTCTTTAAAGGTTTCATTTTTAATAATATCGGAATGCAAAGCAGAAACTCCATTTACTGATTTAGAACCTATCACAGCAAGGTTAGCCATATGAACAAGTCCATCTCTCAAAATAGCGTTTCTCATCTTTATATCCTTTTCTATAGGTAAAGCATTTTCTATAAATCTTCTATTTATCTCTTCTATTATTAAATAAATTCTCGGAAGAAGATTTTCCATCATATCTACAGGCCATTTTTCTAAAGCTTCTGTTAATATTGTATGGTTGGTATATGCACATACATTAGTTACTAATTTCCAAGAATAATCCCAGTCAAAACCTTCCTCATCGATTAAAATTCTCATAAATTCAGGTATTACCAGAGAGGGATGAGTATCATTAATTTGAATTTGTATCTTTTCCGGCAACTTATCAAAATTATCATTGTTTCTTTTATATCTTCTTATTATGCTTTTAAGTCCGGCACTTACAAAAAAGTACTGTTGTTTTAGTCTTAACAATCTACCCTTGTAATTCGAATCATTAGGATATAAAACATGGGTAATTGCTTCTACATTTGCCTTGTTTTTTACTGCTTTGAGATAATCGCCATTATTGAAGGACGCTAAATCAAAACCATAGGCATTTTCTGCACTCCAAAGTCTTATGTAATTTACATCATTTGAATCGAAATCAATCTGAGGTATATCGTAAGGAACTGCTGTCACAGCCTCGTAATCCTCTTGAATAAATTGTAACCTATCTTCAATTCTTTCTACTTTTACTTTGCCGTAAAATTTAATAATTTCAGATTTAGATGCTTTTTTAATCTCCCAAGGATATCCGTTTTGAAGCCATCTATTTGGTAGCTCAACCTGCTGACCATCAACGATTTTTTGTTGAAAAGAACCATATCTGTATCTCAAACCCATTCCTACTGCAGGAATATTCAAGAATGCTAAGGAATCCATAAAACAAGCTGCCAATCTTCCAAGACCTCCATGTCCTAGTCCAGGATCTAATTCTATATTCTCTAATTCTATTAAATCCAATCCTAGTTCTTCTAATCCTTCGTTAACTACTTTATATATACCCATATTATAAAGATTCATTATCAAAAGTTTCCCAATTAAAAATTCCATTGAAAAATAGTATACTCTCTTTTGGTTGTTATCTCTATCCATTCTTGATTTTGTATCCGCTAAGTAAGAATTGGCATGCTTCATTATTAGAGATGCCAAAACATTGTATTTTTCCTGCATGCTGCTGTTCTCAAAACTCTCTCCTGTTACTTCTTTAAATCTCTCTAAATACTGCTTTTTAAAATTTTCTTTGTTTGTAAACATATTATTTCCTCTTCCTCTTTCTTTCAGCTTTTTTCTTTATTAATAATCCAGTTAAACCAGATAATTTTATTTCTATTGAATAATCAAAACCGTGCATCTTAATTTTTTCTGCTTTTGTATATCTTTTATTTTTCAAACCTGTACCTTCGTATTCTTTATCATCAGAATTCAATATTATTCTGTATTCTCCTTTTTCCAGCACTCCTATCCTATATTTTTCGTAAGCTACCGGCGTGAAATTTAATATAGTTATTATATAATCTTTCTTACCTTTTCTAATATAGCTGTATATGCTCTGGTCTCTATTGTCTGAGTCTATCCACTGATAACCATCCCAACTATCATCTTTGTACCAAAGAGCATTTTCTTTTAAATATATAGAGTTTAATTTTTTTATAAATTCTCTATGAGAGTCATGTGACGGGTAACTTAATAAAAACCACTCCAACTCTTCATAAAATCTCCATTCCATAAACTGACCTATTTCATTTCCCATAAAGTTTAATTTCTTCCCAGGATGAGTCATTTGATATAAAGCTAGAAGTTTAAGGTTTTTGAATTTTTCCTTATAACTTCCGTAGGATTTATTTATTAAAGATTTTTTACCATGAACCACTTCATCGTGAGAAAGTGGAAGTATAAAATTCTCGCTAAAGGCATAGTGCATAGAGAAGGTTATTTTTTCATGATGAGACTTCCTATAAATGGGATCTTGTTCTATATAATCCAAAGTATCATTCATCCATCCCATGTTCCACTTATAGTTAAATCCCAGTCCTCCTTTATCCACTGGATATGTAACTAAAGGCCAATCTGTTGATTCTTCTGCTGCCATAATTGCATAAGGATATTCTTTAAATACCTTTGTATTTAACTCTCTTAAAAATTCTATACCATCTAAATCTTCTGTTCCTCCAAACTTATTTTTATAATAGGAACCTTCCATTCCAAAGTTTAATTGAAGTATAGAAGTTACACCGTCTATTCTTATGCCATCTATTTGATATTTTTCAAAATAGAAAAGTGCATTAGATATCAAAAAGTTTTTGACTTCTCTTTTAGAAAAATCAAATTTCTTAGTACCCCAATTGGGATGATCTATACCTCCGTACAGTTCCCAACCATCAAAATTCATCAACCCATGATCGTCTCTACAAAAATGCCCGGGTACCCAGTCGAAAATCACTCCTATTCCTGCCTGATGACATTTATCTACTAAATACATTAAATCTTCGGGCTTACCATATCTACTTGTAATAGAATAATACCCTGTAATCTGATAACCCCAAGATTCATCTAAAGGATGCTCCATTACAGGCATAAGTTCCAGAAAGTTGTAGTTCATTATCTTCATATAGGCTACCAACTCGTTGGCTAATTCTCTGTAACTTAGATAATCTCCGTTATCCTTCTGTCTCCAAGAGC
>CAYMUD010000049.1:0-8336 GCA_964393495.1 uncultured Clostridia bacterium
CTCCAGAAATATAAAAACATTTTTCGTTTTTATTTATTCTTGAAATAATATATGATGCTATTGCATCAGCATTTAATTCAACATCTTCATCATCATATAGTAAAACCATATGATCCCCAGTTGTAGTAAGCTTCATTTCTTTTAACAAAGATTTCACAAACATATTTTCACTCCTTATATTAAGTGGATGTTTTATAATGTTATTTTATTTAATATCATTAATGCATCCCGGTTAATAGTAGCTACACTTTTAGCAAGAAAAATATACCGTTTAGATACATGACCCCTACATCAATTTATATCGGTATAAATTAAATGAACTTTAATAAAAAACACTAATTGATTATCTGCTTCTTTATATGTTTTTAATATGTCTTCATATTTTTTGTTTTTTGCTGAATATCCAATAGCTATTGATACTATCACTGAGTCTAATTTAGCATTTTTTGATTCTTCTTTTATTCTTTCTATTACATCTTCTTTTCTGCAAGATTTTTTTATTTTCCAGACAAGCAGTAACTGCATCAGCTTTTACAACTTTTAATAATAAAAACCTGAGATTTGGAAACTGCTCAGAAAATTCAATCAATAATTTAGTAAATTTAAAACAACCTTTTTACCTAAATGAGGCAGATTAGCGTAAATTGACTTATAGTTTATATCCGCTTGATTTTGAAATTAAATTCTATCTCCCTTCCAGTTAAAAGATCAAGTATTAAACCTTTAAAAATATAATTATCTAAATCCATATAACCCTCCATCTTCTAAATAGATTACCAGCCCTTTAATTTTTTTATAATCCATGCTGTATTATTTTAATTGTTTCATCATCATTATATAATTCATATTCTACATCTTCCATATGCTATTCGCTTTCTGGATTTGAAGGAGAAGGAATTACAGATTTTAAAATTTTTCAATACTAAATTCATTTTATGATTTTTACACAATTTACATTAAGACATATTCATAATGGAAGATTTTTAATCTTTTTCTTTGGGCTTTGAAAAAAAGCCAATAAATAATAAGACTACACCTAATCCCATAATTACAATTTAATTAAAAAATTAATAGTTGACATATGTTAATAATGCATATAATATTTAATTAAGTATATACTTAATTAAAGAGGTGGTCTTATTTATACATTAAAAGGTTTCATGAAAGCTCTTTCTGATGAAACTAGATTTAAAATAGTTAATTTACTTTTAGAAAAAAACTACTGCGTTCGAGCATTATCAAAACAATTAAAAATATCCGAATCAGCAGTTTCACAACATTTAAAAATCCTTAAATCTACCGAGATTCTTATAGGTGAGAAAAGGGGCTATTTTATGCACTATAAAGTAAATAGATCAATTTTTAAAAAAGCTTCAAAAGAAATTTATAAGCTTACAGAAATTGAAAAAATATCTGAATGTGACCATCAATTTGAAGAATATAATAATTGCTGTAAAAAGAAAGGTGAAAAAAATGAGTAAATCTAAATGTGAAAATCCAGAACTTATGCCAAAAGATGGGAGATGTAGTAAGGAATTAATAGAAAAATGTCACGGCAAAGAAAAAGATCATCCTTGCCATAAAGATAGTAAATAGTTAATAGGCCCAGAATATTTAAGGAGGTATTTTTTTGAAAATAATTGAAGTCGAAAACTTACGTAAGGATTTTGGTGATTTCACAGCTGTAAAAAATATTGATTTCTCTATAAATAAAGGAGAAATTTTTGGATTTTTAGGTCCTAATGGAGCAGGTAAAACCACTACTATAAATATGCTTACAGGACTTGCTAGACCAACTGCAGGAAATATAACCATTTCCGGTAAGGATGGTATTAATGATATAAAAGAAGTTCAAAGTATAATAGGTATTGTGCCAGATGAAAGTAATTTATATGACGAAATGAGCGGATTTGATAATCTTGTATTTTGTGCATCATTATATGGTATAGATAAAAAAACTCGTGAAAGAAAAGCTAATGAATTATTGAAGTTATTTTCTCTGGATGATACTGGCGATAGACCTTTTAAGGCGTTTTCTAAAGGTATGAAAAGAAAATTAACAATAGCTGCAGGTATTATACACGATCCTGAAATACTTTTCTTAGACGAGCCCACTACCGGAATTGATGTTGAAAGTGCAAGACAGATTAGAAATATGATACAAGTACTTAACAGTAAAGGTACAACTATTTTTTTAACAACCCACTACATTGAAGATGCTGAAAGACTCTGTGATAGAATAGGATTTATAGTCTCTGGTAATGTAATAAAAGTAAGTTATGTAGATGAGCTTTTAAAAGATGCTCAACTTGAAAATATAGTTGAATTCAACTTTGATAAAAGAGTAGATATAGAAAAAGAATTAAAAGAGAAATTTCCAAATATAAAAATTGAAACTATGTCAGATAAGAGCATCCGTATTTATTCTGGAAATCAGATTAAACTTATGCCTTTTATGAATTTTTTTGATGATAAAAATATAAATGTAAATGAAGCTAAAATTATTCGTCCTTCTCTTGAAGAGGTTTTTGTTAAGGTTACAGGTCTTGAAATTGATAAACTGAAAAAAGAAAAGGAGGGTAAGAAAAAATGAAAAAATTCTTAGCATTTTGGAGCATTTTAAAAAAAGATATGCAAAATTATTATTTAAAGCCACCTAATATAAGTTGGGGTATTATCTTTCCTATATCTTGGACCTTAATGTTTTTTATGAGGTCAACATCAGGTATAGATATTAGAGGAATATTACCTGGTGTCATGGCTTTGTCCATATTGTTCGGCACAACTTCTATGTTGGCTGTAACCATAACTTTTGAAAGAAAGGCTAGATCTTTTGAAAGATTACTCCTTGCTCCTATCAGTTTGAATTTATTAATGTTAGCCAAAACAACTGGTGCTATTTTATTTGGTATCGTTAATGCTTTTATCCCAGTGATCTTTGCTTCTTTTTTAACTGATTTATCTGGAATAAATTGGGTTTTAGTCTTATTTGGTGTTATATTAATAGCTTTAACTTCAACTTTTTTAGGTTTATTTATAGCTGTTTCAGTAAGTGAAGTTTTCGAAGCACAAACATTTTCAAATTTCTTTAGATTTCCAATGATGTTTCTTTGTGGTCTTTTTATTCCAATAGAGAACCTTCCTGCTTTCATTAGACCAGTTTCTTATATCTTACCACTTACATATGGAGCTGATATTTTAAAACTATCAATTAATTCAGATGGTTCTATTCATTTTCTTATAAGTTTAGGTATTTTAGTAGCTTACAGTCTAGTTTTGTTTTTTATAAGCACTAATAATATTAAGAAAAAGTGGATATATTGAATAAAACAATAAATAAGAGAAAGAGAGTAGATTTTGGAAGATAATAAGAAAATATCCCGAAAGACATTTTTAAAAGATGTACTAACTTGTTCTTTAGGAGCTTATGGAGGACCTGAAGCTCACTATGGAGTTTTTACTGAACAAATGGTTATAAAGAAAAAATATTTAACAGAAGAAGAGTGGTTATTTGAATTTTACTCAATTGTTATTAAGACAAACTCATTATCTAAATTACAAAATATTTACTTACTCATATTAATATTTTAACTTCTATAAATTATCTTTACATTCATAAAGTTTTTCATCTGTATTTGGGCATATAAGAAGAAATTCATCTCCTCCCCATCTTCCGAAGTAGTCAGTTTTTCTAATCCTATTTTTAAATGTTTGTGCAAAAGCTTTTATTATGTTGTCTCCATCATTATGTCCATAGTTATCATTTATATATTTAAGTTTATTTATATCCATAATTGAAATAGAAAAAATATTTTTCGTTCTTTTACTTCTGTTAAATTCATTTTTTTAATATTTTCTCTAATTTTCTTCGATTGTTAACAGATGTAAGAACATCTGTTTCTGAATAATAGTTTAGCTTGTCTTGGTATAACAGCATCTTCAAGTCATCTTCTATTACTCTTTTAAACTTTTTTATTAGTTCTTTATATTCTTAACTGTAATTATTAGCTTTGCTATCTAGAACACAAATAGTTCCAAAAAATTCTTCATCTGGCCACTTTATAGGCAGTCCATAATAGGAAATCATGTTCAATTTAACATCAGGATTGTCTTTCCACTCAGAACTTTTAAGCGCATCTTCAACTAAGAGTTCTTTATCTTTTCCTATTACTGTTTCGCAATAAAGCCCATGGCCTAACTTATCACTACCACCTTGAGGATATGGATTCTCATCATTTTCGCTTTTTAAAAACACAACCATGGATTCTTCTGTTATGTTCATTAAAAGTCCTGCAGGTACATCTAGTATTTTGGCCATTAAATTTATTATCCTCTGCCATTTTGCTACAGCTTCACTGCTTATTTCAGGTTTATTAAAGTCTGTGATCTTTACCTTTTTTTCACTTTTTTTCTCTTAAATATACCTTCCATTCTTCATCTGTTAGTTTGTCTTTTTTAATTAATAAGTCTGGGTCAATTACAATTTTTCCTATATCATGTAGTACTCCAGCTATTTTTGCATCTTGTACATCTTTTTCATTTAAGTTCATAGCTTTTGCTATTCCTTCACAGTATTGCGATACTCTTTCTGTATGTATCTGCTCATTGTCGTATTTGTTGTTGATGTTTACTAGAAGGGTTTCTATAGTTTTGCTTCTCATTATCCTGTCAATTTTAAGTTTGTTTTTATACATATTATTATCAGCTTCTTCTTTTATTCTTTTTATTATTTCTTTACTAGTTTTTCCACTTTTCTAAACTTATTGGAGAGATTTCTTCCAATTCATAACCTAACATTTCAGCCCATTTATTATCAATACTTACTTCACCTGTTCTAATATCCATTTCCCATGTTCCAGAATTTGTGCCTTCTATTATGTTTTCTAATCTTTTTTTCTGTTCCTCTATTTTGAATTGTAATTTTTTTCTCTTGTTATGTCTCTAATATTTCCATGCCACAAAATACTTCCGTCTTTTAATTTTTCTGGTTTAGCATTTCCTTTTATCCATCTTTCTTCTTTTTCAGGAAGGATAACTCTATATTCATCATGCCATGTTTCCAAGTTTTTTGCTGAAATTTGTATAGAATCAATAACTTTTTTATAATCTTCTGGATGTATTCTTTCAAAAACTTTTGATCCGTCATTAATAATTTCCATAGGTCTAACTTTATGTATTTCAAACATTCCCTTGGAAGCATAGGGGAAACAGGAGCTACCATCTGAAAATAGTTGGTATTGATATAATGCACCTGGAGCTTGATTTGCGAGATTTTCTAATTTCTCCTTATTTTTTGTAAGATATCTTTTAAGGTGCAAACTTAATAGAGAAATTGAAATGTATGAAGCGAAAAAGAAAACTGAAAAAACAGCTTCCTTGTTTTTTAAAAAAAGAGATAGTATTATTAATATTCCTATAAATATATTTATAAGAATATTAAAATGGGATGATTCAAACATTAAATTCATAATAATAATAGCTATAAAAATTAACCCTGATATTATTAAATTAAAATCAAAAATATAACTATAATATATTAACTGTAAAATTGAAAAAAATACAATCATATGTGATATTTTATCTAATCTATTTTTTACCCATATAATCTTAAATGATAAAAAGTATAGGGAAAATCCTAGCAAAACCATAAAAATTCTTAAACTTAAAGGCATAGGATCTTCTATTTCTAGAATTAAATATATTAGAAAGAAAGACAGGTACAACCCTGAAATTATTAGCAATATCCCTCTATGAAATTTGTTTTTTATCATTTTATGCCTCCATTAAAAGATTGTTTTTATGATTATCAATTTATTTTATTACAATATTTTTTTAAAATTAATCCATATAAATAAAGCTATTAACCCTACTTAAATTATATCGAAAAAAATTTTAAAAAATGAATTTTTTTATTTTTTATTTTTTTGAATGACTAGCTAGTTAGAATTTAATCGTCTAAAATATCATTTTAAACTATGTATACACGCTTTAAAGTGTATAAATAACACTTTAATATATTATACTATATGTTTTACTAATTTTGAAATATTAGTGAATAAAAAAGGAAATGTATTTTAGAAGTATTTCATTTGGAAAAGAATTATTGAAGGGTCATTCTAATAATTGTATCAATGAAAAGTTATAATTATTTATGATAAATTTTAGGACATAGCAATATCTACAATAATTTCAGCAAGTTCTTCAGGGTTAACCTTGTATTCTCCTGATTGGATTTCTTTTTTTAATCTATTTATTTTAGCTTTTCTTTCCATCTTATCAATTTCTTTGAGCTTTTCTACAGACCTTTGTCTTATTTTGTAATCTTTAGAAATTAATTTGTCTGTGTCTTGATTTTTGGAAGATTTAATTTTAGTTTTAATATTTTCTGTTTCGCTGCTTATATTCTTGTAATAAGAATTATTAGATCTTGATATCTTCAATTTTACCCCCTGCCTTTATATTCCCTTTTAAAATAAGTATGAAGTAAGACAACTTTTTACAGTTGTCTTTTTCATTTACTTTTTATTTACAGCTTCTTTTAAGGATTTTCCTGCTTTAAAAACCGGTGCCTTGGAAGCTGGAATTTGAATTGTTTCTTTAGGATTTCTAGGATTTCTGCCCTTTCTAGCTTTTCTATCCCTAACTTCATAAGTTCCAAATCCTACTAACTGGACCTTACCTCCATCTACAAGCTCTTCTTGTACTGATTCTAAAAATGCATTTAGTGCTTTTTCAGTATCTTTTTTAGTAAAGCCTGATTTTTTTGCCATACTTGCTACTAATTCTGCTTTATTCATCTTTATTCTCCTTTTATTCTATATTTTATAACCTATTTAAATAAGGTTATAAGTTATTCAACCATATCCCATTAAGTAATTTTTTATATCCTTATTTTAAAATTTTTCTTTATTGTAAAAATAGGTACAAAAAAATTAAACATGGTAACCTTGCAATCATAGCTAATGCCTTAGACCAATGGCTTTGCGTCCTTATCTTTAGATAAGTTTGCCCTTTTCAATATTTAATATGGTTTGTTAAATAAATATTATTTTAAGAATACCAGTAAATCCAAGTAATGTCAACAAAAAGCTGATTTTTACACTTAGATTTAATCTTTTATATCTTAAAAAGCAAATATTAACACTTTAACTTTACTATTTTTAATTATATAATGTAACTTAATAAATTAACATAAGGAATTTTATATGAGATTTGTACCAGTACAAAGTATTAAGGAAAATTCAATATTAAAAAAGACTGTATTTGGACCTAACGGGAGTGTTTTGTTAAAAGAAGGAGTGGTTCTTGATACATATTTTATTAGCAAACTAAAAAAAGTTGGTATCAATGGAGTCTATATTGAAGACGAATTGTCTAAGGGAATAGAGATTAAGAATATAATAAGTGAAGAATTAAGACACGAAGCTATAAAAAGTGTTCAGGAGACTTTTATTTTTTCTCAAAAAAAACATGTCTCTGATATGGAACTAGATAAGAGCAGTAAGAATATTGAAAATATAACCAAAAATATGGTTGATGAAATTTTAAGCAGTAATGACTTGATGGTTAACATGATTGATTTAAAAGTATTTGATGATTATACCTTTTATCACTCATTGAATGTTGCTATTATATCAATTGTAATTGGAGCTTCTCTGGATTTTAGAAAGGAAGACCTATATGCTTTGGGTTTAGGTGCAATTTTACATGATATAGGGAAAATTTTCATACCTAAGGAAGTTTTAAATAAACCTGGAAAACTAGATAATGAAGAGTTTAATACTATAAAAAAGCATCCTGACAAAGGCTATAAGTTCTTAAAAGAAAAATTTAAGCTTCCTGCAGAAGCTTTTAAAGCAATATTGATGCATCATGAGAGATGGAATGGAAATGGATATCCTAAGAAGTATTCCTATAATGAAATAACAAAAAAAGCTAGGATAATAGCTGTAGCTGATGTTTATGATGCTCTTATATCAGACAGACCCTATAGGAAAGGACTTCTTCCTTCTGAAGCAGTAGAGTATATTTTGGCAGGAAATGATACCTTATTTGACCCCAAAATAGTAGAAGTTTTTTTAAGAAAAGTAACACCATATCCATCTGGAACAATAGTTAAGCTATCTAACAACTCTATTGCAATTGTAGTTGAAAATCATGAAGGTCATGGGAATAGACCGGTAGTGAGGGTTTTTAATGAAAATGGTGATAATATTGAACCCTATGTCCTAGATCTAAGAGACTATGAAAATCTTTCTATTACTATTACTGGAGTTAAAAAAGAATAAAATAAAAATATGCTCTATTACATAAATTTCCCAGTTTGTCATAATTAG
>CAYMUD010000050.1:0-8315 GCA_964393495.1 uncultured Clostridia bacterium
GTATAATTAAAAAACCTATCATTGCCGGGATTATAGTTATTATATTTCTCTTACTTCCGATAAGCTTCTGCATAGTTTCAACAATGATATCTAAAATTTGGTAGTGCTTCATTACACCACCTAAAATACTAACCATTGTTACTACGAGTATAGTATTTAATGAAGACATCTGAGTAAAAACATCTAAAACTGCTCCTGAAAATCCTTGAAATCCTATTCCCGACACTATTCCTAAAACTACTGAAGTAAGAAGTATAGAATATCCTAACTTCACCTTGAGTTTAATTAATATGGGAATAAGCATAAATGCTAAAATTGCTGTTATTAATTGATACATTATCTGACCTTCCTTTTATTTAAAGATTTTTTTGATTGAAGCTAAAATACCTCAGGCTATTTCTTTTCCTAAAGTACTAGTTACTGTACTCATAAAAGATTTTGTGACCTTTATATCTTTGGAGCTAGTGCATATATCTATATCCTTAAGACATAATAAGTCTCCCTCTATTAGTATTCTAATATTTATTGTACATTATATCATAAAATTTACTAAAAGATATACAGGTAAGCAGGATTGAATGTATTTGACACCAAAAATTGAAATAGATATAATAGGTTTAGTTAGAAAATAAGTACTAAGGAGAGTATTATGATAGTAATAGTATCAAAAAATACAGTTAAAGAAGAGAAAGTAGAAGAATTCAAAAATCTAACAAAAGAATTAATAAAACTAAGCCAAAAGGAAGATGGATGTATAGAATACAACTTGTATCAAGATATTAAAAACCCAAATGTTTTAACTTTCATAGAAAAATGGGAAAGAGAAGAAGATTTTGAAAAGCATAAACAAAGCAAGCATTTCTTAAATATAGTACCTAAAATTAAATCCTTTAATCAAGAGGGAGAATTAAGTGTGTATAAAAAGGCACATAAGGAATAATTGAATTAATAAAAAATAGGAGGCCTATAAATGGAAAAAATAAAAGTAGCAGATGGTATTCATATGTTGTCTATGAATGTAGAGGATATACTCTTCGAAGGAATATGGGATATAGCAAATGGAGTTACCTTGAATTCATATATAGTAAAAGGAGATAAAACTGCAATAATAGATGGTGTAATAGGTTGGGATGGAATACCTGACACCCTATATAAAAGTTTAGAAGAAATAAATGTAAATCCTAAAGATATAGATTATGTGATTGTAAATCATATGGAGCCTGATCATTCAGGATGGATTGAAAATTTTAAAAAAATTAATGATAATTTCACCATAATATGTACAGACAAAGCAGCAAAACTTGTGAAATCATTTTTTAGAAATGATGAAAAGATACGTGTAGTTAAAGAAGGGGATAATCTAGACTTAGGAGCAGGAAAAGTTCTAAGTTTTCATCCGGTACCAAACGTACACTGGCCGGATACTATGATGACTTACGAATCAGATACCAAGACCTTATTTTCCTGTGATATGTATGGGTCTTTTGGAAAAATAAATAAAAGTTATTTCGACGATCAGATGAATGAAGAGGATGTAGAGTTTTTCGAAGAAGAAGGCATAAGGTATTTTTCTAATGTTATGGCCACCTTTACACCACAGGTAAAAAAAGCTATAAAAAAGACTGAAGAATTTGATATAAATATTATAGCCCCAGGTCACGGTCCTCTATACAGAGAAAACACTAAAAAAATAGTAGATGATTATTCAAGATTTTCAGAGTATACAAAGGGAGCTGGAAAAAATGAAGTAACAATACTTTGGGGTTCAATGTACGGAATGACAAAAAAAGCAGTAGATTTTGCAGAAAAAGTTTTAGAAGAAAAGGGTGTAAAAGTAAATAAATTGGAAATGCCTTTAAAAAGCGAAAGTGAAATGATGTCCACAGTTTTTAAATCTGCAGGCATTATAGTTGCAGCACCTACATATGAATACAAGATGTTTCCACCTGTGGCTGCAGCATTAGAAGAACTAGGCAGAAAGAAAATTACTGGTAAAACAGCCTTTAGTTTTGGATCCTACGGATGGTCTGGTGGAGCTCAAAAAGAATTAAATGATATAATTGAGCGAAACAGAATGAAATGGGACTTTGTAGAAGCAGTTGAATTTGAAGGAGCTCCTATACAGGAGGACCTTGATAAAGTTAAAGAAGGTATAATGAAATTAATTGAAAAAATGGAAGATAAAATAATAGACTAAGATAAAAAAGGCTGATTAAGGTTATGTAATCAGCCTTTTAATATATATGATTTTAAATATTACAGTAAGCAACAACCTTGTATTCGTCAGGTATTTTGTAGTCTTTATCTGGGATATCCATAACCCAATTTATATCTGTCAAAGTTCTGTCTACTATAGATTCAAAAAATAGCATTGCAATACCAGCATCAATTTTTTCGTCGTATTCTCTAATATTTTCATCATCTCTTATTGTAAGGATAACTTTTTCACCATCTAGAATAAATCTCCAAGGTTGTCTATTCATAGTGGAAGGAGCTAGCCTTGCGTAGTTTAGTGCGTCTAAAAGCCCCCTGTTTTTAATTTCTTCATAGCTTGCATTATGACCCCATTCTTTTATATAGACAATTTCCTCTATTTTACATCTAGTAGATATATTATTTTTAACTATTTTGAGTTGAGATTTAGAATAATTGTCGCCTACTTTGTTGGCATTAACAACCTTGTTTTTATTTGCATCATAACCCAATGCCATTATTGCTACAATTTCTTTATCTGTGTTTAGAAAGAGCCTTTTCTTAACTTTTTCACTATCAGGAAAGGTAATCCAACAGGTATTAACGCCTAAATCTAATGCTTTTAAAGCAATTTTTTCTCCTAAATATCCTGCATTTTCAATATAGTATCCTCTTTTCTGGGATAATAATATCAAATAATGAGGTGCTTCTATCATTATTCCTTGATAACCTGCAGTACCTTTAAGTTGTAGATAAACTTGAGATTTATCTTTAGCTAATAATTCTGTATCGATACCAGGAATTAGTTTATCTTCTTCCTCTGAAAATTGAAGAATATCATCTATTACTTTCTGTGGTACTATTTTTTTCTTATAATCTCTTACAGACTTTCTTTTTTCTATTAATTTTTTATAATTCACAGATAACTCCTTTCATGTTGTACTTATTGATAAAATAAATCGAATTTATTTTATATGTTTTATAAATACCCATATATATGATAAATAAACAGATATATTACTTAAAAGTAATCAAAGGCTTTTTTAATAAGGCTGAAAAAAGAGTATGTATTAAAGAAATTGGTAAAAATATTAAAAAAGTTAACAGCATTCCTATTTCATAGGATAAGCTACTTCTTTCATCAGCTTTACCTTTGAATCTATGCTTTATAGAGCCGAGAGGAATACCATATGCATTACCCATCATAATCATTCTTGTAGCTGCTAAAATACCTTCAGCTTTTGTTTTACCATAAACTTCAATTACTTTATTCCAAGATTTTTTTGAAGGATTTCCTCTTTTATCAGCGTAATGTTGAGCGAATAATACTCCTTCAATTTCATCATCAGGGATATTGTCTACAACTCCATCCAACATATTTTTAATTTCATCATGATTTATTCCAGCCTCAAGAGCAGCTTTGGTATGGGCAAATGAACATAAGGGACAACTATTTACTTCTGTTACAGCAAGCATTATACGCTCTACAAACTTTGAATCCATTAGATTCTCTGATTTTGCTTTTTTAAAAGCTCCTATTGTTCTGATTCCATTGTACATAATTGTATAAGATTCACCTACTGAATACAGCTGTCTTCCGAATTTTTTATCCATAAAATTCACCCCCAAAACATATTTTGAATATATGTTATTATAACATATTATGACAATTATTTGTTGAAATTGACAAGGTAATAAGTTGGGAGTATTATTATAGTCAAAAGGTTAGGAGTGAGAAATTTGAGCGACCGAGGAAGCAGTAAATTATTTAATATAATTTCACCGATTTACGGATTATTTTTCAACAGCCAAAGACGTAATTTTCAAGATGTGATTAAAAAGGTAGAAGAAGATTTAGATATAAGCAAATATGAAAATATTATTGATGTGGGTTGCGGTACGGGAGCTTTGTGCTCAGTTTTGTATGAGGAAGGATTAAAAGTTACAGGAGTAGATCCTGCCCAACTTATGCTTAATATTGCCATAAGAAAAAATAAAGATAAAAATATAGATTTCCAAAGAGCTAATGTTTTAGAAGGTTTAGATTTTAAAGAAAATTACTTTGATATAGCTATAGCATCTTATGTTGCCCACGGCTTGCAGCCGGAAGAAAGAAAAAAAATGTACAGAGAAATGAGTAGAGTATCTAAAGATTGGGTAGTCATACACGATTACAATAAAAAAAGATCCATACTAACAAGTTTTGTAGAATGGCTTGAAAGAGGAGATTATTTTAGATTTATCAAAACTGCAGAAAAGGAAATGAAAGACTGTTTTCATGAAATGGAAGAATGTTTTTCTGAAGTAAGTGTAGTTGATGTAGGAGAGCGGGCAGCCTGGTATATTTGCAAACCTAAATAAAAAGAAGCTACATAAAGGAGCTTCTAGTAAATTTAACTTTATTGAAATTATAGGGGTATAATATAAGATTATACTTTTAAGCTTATTTGTTTCTATTGGATGAGTACTGAGATAAAAATCCGTATTTCATCCAATCAAGGTCAATCCAAGCCTTGTTTTCTTCTAATCCGTTGTAGTATACATATTCTTCTTCAATGTTGTTGTTTTGGGTAAAGAGAAGTACAATACCCAAATATTGGTAATTGGCACTGTAAATATCCATAGATTCTTTTTCTAATGCTGGTGCTAAATCATTTTTTATTTTAGATTTAATTTCTTCGATGTATTTTTCTTTAAAGCCATCACTGCTTTCGATTTTAAACAGTATAACTCCATCACTTTTAAAGGTTTTTCTTATAGTAATATCTTTGCCAGAGGATTTATTTTCTTCTATAAAATTAGCCACTATATCTGTATCCATATTTAAGAATGGATAATCTGTATAGGTGTTTTCCCAGTAGGAAGTAGATACTAGTTTCAAATCTTCATCAAAGTCATAATCTCTTCTAAAAGCTCTCACATCATCTATATATACCCTAAGACTTAAATTTCTGTAAGGCCTATCTGTAGATTTCATTATAGAATCATCATCTAAATTAAACTCATATAAATATGGGGGGATGCCTATACGCGCAGCAGGAGACATACTTATAAAAGTATTAGATAGGTAAGACATGAAATTCCCAACTTCAGTACTGGTAATGTTTTGGTTAAAATACAGCACAAAGTGGTAGGTGTCTTCACTGTAGTAAAATTCATGCTCCTTCAAACTCTTCATAGCAAGCTCATTTTTAAAGTGTTCTTGAGCTTCTTCATTATTTCCAATCAAATTTATAGACTCTGGTTTTTTATCTTCTTCAAAAAGAGGATCTATCTCATAATATGGTTTTTCTTCGGGAGTATCGGTACATCCAGTAATAAAGGTTGATATTAATATAATCACTAAAATAGTACTTAATTTTGATTTCATAATAGCCTCCAAAAATAAATAAGTATTTACTTAAATTATATCATAATTATAATAAAAAACAATCCTTCTTAAAATAGAAGGATTGTTGATAGTTTAGAAATCTATTCTACAGTTATACTGTATTTATTTTTTTCTACAACTTCACCAATTAATGCATAAGATGTTGGACTGTTTTCTAGTTCATTTAGAAGCTCTTTTGCTTTGCTTTTATCAACTGAAATCAAAAGGCCGCCAGAGGTTTGAGGATCGTACATACAGTCTGCTAATTCTTGAGGAACTTTCTCTGAAATACTTATGGAATCCTTTATATGGTACATGTTTTTGTAAGCACCAGCAGGTATAATACCCATTTTTGCTAAAGAAAGAGCTTCTTCTATTATAGGTATAGATTTAGATTTAAGCTTTATAGTTACATTGCTTCCTGCAGCCATTTCGTAAGCATGTCCTAATAGTCCAAATCCTGTTACATCAGTACAGCTGTTTACACCGACTTTCATCATTGCATCCTTAGCAAATTTATTTAAAGTTGACATGGTTTTGACTGCTTCATTGTAGCTTTTTTCACCTACCAAGTCGGATTTAATTCCTGTATTAATAACTCCTAAACCTATAGGTTTAGTAAGGATTAACATATCTCCAACTTTAGCATTGCAGTTTTTAACCACCTTTGATGGATGCATAAATCCAGTAACGGATAATCCAAACTTAGGTTCTTTATCATCTACTGTGTGGCCACCTACTACTAGAGCCCCAGCTTCTTTAACCTTATCATGTCCACCTTTCAGGATGGCTTTTATAGATTCCTGAGGTATATCATCGGAAAAGCAGGTAATGTTTAAAGCTAGTCTGGGATCAGCTCCCATAGCATAAATATCGCTTAAGGAGTTGGCAGCAGCTATTTGACCGTAAACATAAGGATCGTCTACTACGGGTGTAAAAAAATCCAGTGTCTGGACTACTGCTATGTCATCGGTTACCTTATATACGGCAGCATCATCGGAAGTTTCTATTCCTACAAGTAGATTTTCATCGGTATCTTGAGTTAAGTGACACAAAACTTGTGCCAGGACGTCGGGTCCTATTTTAGCAGCTCATCCTGAGCTTTTTGTCATTTGAGTTAATCTAATTTCTTCTAAACCCATATTTCCTCCTATTAATTAAATTTTGTTCCATACCAGTTTATTAAAAAATTTTTCAAAGTTTCTACTACTGGAGACAAGGTTCTGTGTCTATGATATACAAAATAAAAATTACGTTTAAAATCTATATCTTTTATTTTATAGCATTTTATTAATCCTAAATCAACTTCGTTTTTTACAGCTATTTTAGAAATTAAGCTAACACCTAAATTTAATTCAATCATTTTCTTTATCATTTCATTGCTGTCTATCAAATATTTTATGTTTAAATCATCTAAGTCTATGCCTTTGTTACAAATACCTTTATCGATTAAAAGTCTAGTACCAGAGCCTTCTTTTCTAAGAATAAGTTTTTGTTTAAGTAATACTTTAAAATCAAGGATTTCACCAAGAGGCCAAGGATAATTGTTATTATTAGGTACGGCTAAAACAAGTTCATCTTGATAAAAATCTATGTATTCAAGAACATCTGAAGGGTATTTTGCACCAACTATACCAAAGTTGTTTTTACCTTTTAATATATCTTCTACTACATCTTTCGAATTTTTATGAATCACATTAAAGGAAACATTAGGATGTTTGTCTGTAAACTCCTTAATGATGTAGGGAAGAATGTACTGTTCTGGTATAGAACTTGCGCTTATTTCTACTTCGCCCTCTATCTTCCCGGTTCTTCTTATTAAATCGTATTTTGCCTTATCTCTAGTGTTGATTAATTCTACGGCATACCTGTAAAAAGACTCTCCAGATCCCGTTAAAGTAATAGTTTTGCTTTTTCTATCTAAAAGAGTTGTATTTAACTCTTTTTCTAAATTCTGTATATTATTGCTTACAGTTGGCTGAGTTAAAAAAAGTTCTTTAGCAGCTTTAGAAAAGCTTTTGTGCTTTACTACACTTAAAAATGTTTCGATTTGATTAAATTCCAAAATATTACCTTCCTTAACAATTATTGAGAACCCTGTTAATAGAATTTAGAGTGTATTCTATTTCTTCTAGAGTATTGAAGTGACTTAAACCAAATCTCACAGTACCTCTCGGGAAAGTACCTAAAGTCTTATGAGCAGATGGTGCGCAGTGCATTCCGCATCTAGTCATAATACCGAAATCTTTGCTTAATACATGTGATATAATACCGTTATCTTTATTTGCAAAATCTAGAGATAGTATTCCCGTTCTTTTATAAATGTTTTTCTTTCCTATAATTTCGATATTTTCTATATTATATATACCCTGCATAAATTTATCAAGAAGTTCAAGTTCTTTCTCTCTTACACTTCTTAAGCCTTCTTTCAAAAGATACTTTAAGGAAGCATTTAAACCGTATATTCCCGGAATATTTAAGGTGCCGGCTTCGAATTTGTCGGGCATGTAGCTCGGCTGTACTTCTGTATCAGATAGACTTCCAGTACCGCCTTCAATAAATGTATCCATTTCACCTGCTAAAGAGTCATTAACAACAAAACCTCCTATGCCTTGGGGTCCTAAAAGACTTTTATGACCGGTAAAGCCTAAAGCATCAGCATTTAATTTATTAAAATCAATATCTAAAAAGCCTGCCGTTTGAGCACTATCTATAATGAAATATATTCCTTTCTCTTTACATATATTACCAA
>CAYMUD010000051.1:0-5627 GCA_964393495.1 uncultured Clostridia bacterium
GATAGAAGCTGGAGCCGATAGAATAGGAGCTAGTTCATCAATTAATATTGTTAAATGATAAATCATAAGCAAGGGTTTTAAACCTTGCTTTTTTCATTAAAATTTAATTATGTATTCTAAAAATAAACACTTGTAATTATATTTAGGACATTATATGATATTATTCAGAGAATAACTTGGAGGTAGAATATGACAATTACATACGAGAGTACAAGGAATAAAAACATTAAAAATAAGGCTTCAGAGGCTATATTAAAGGGATTATCTGATGATGGTGGATTATACGTCCCAAAGAACTATCGAAATATTAATATAGATATTTCAAAGATTCTAGATTTAAACTATAGGGAAATAGCAAAAAAAATTCTTGCGTCATTTTTTACTGATTTTACTGAAGAAGAATTAAATTATGCAGTAAAAAACGCATATGACAATAAATTTGATAGTGAGGAAGTTGTACCTCTAGAAAATATTGGAGATTATGAAATTTTAGAACTTTATCACGGTAGAACCTTAGCATTTAAAGATGTAGCATTATCAATATTACCATATTTAATGAAATTATCTAAAGAAAAAAACAAAATAGAAGAAGATATTCTTATATTAACAGCTACATCTGGAGATACAGGTAAAGCAGCCTTAGAAGGGTTTAGAGATGTTGAAGGTATAGACATAGCAGTTTTTTATCCAGATGGAGGCGTTAGTAAAATTCAAGAACTCCAAATGAAAACTCAGGAAGGTAAAAACACACATGTTTTTGGTGTAAAAGGAAACTTTGATGATGCTCAAAATATTGTTAAAAAAACCTTTAATAATAATGAAATCAAAGAGTATTTATTAAGAAAAAATACAATACTATCATCAGCGAATTCAATTAACATTGGAAGACTTATACCACAAATTGTATACTATTTTACATCTTATGTTTCTTTAATAAAGAATAAAAGAATAAAAAAATACGAAAAAATCAATTTTGTAGTTCCAACTGGTAATTTCGGAAATATACTAGCTGGATATTTAGCCAAAGAAATAGGATTACCAGTAAACAAATTAATATGTGCTTCTAACGAAAATAATGTTTTAACTGAATTTTTTAATACTGGTGAATACAGTATTAATAGAAAATTTATAAAAACTATTTCTCCATCTATGGACATATTAATTTCAAGTAACTTAGAAAGATTACTCTATTTTCTAAAGGATGGCGATACAGAATATATAAAAGAATTAATGGAAAATTTGCAAAAGAAAGGTAAATACCTTGTTAACGAACAAATTAAAAATAAAATGGATAAAGTATTTTGGAGTGATTATTCAACGGAGCAAGAAACATTAAATACTATAAAACAAATGAAAAATGAAAATAATTATTTAGTAGATACACATACAGCTGTTGCTATAGATGTATATAATAAATATAGAGAAACAACTAAAGACTTAACTAAAACCGTAATACTATCAACTGCAAGCCCTTTTAAATTTATAGAAAGTATTCATAAAGCTTTAAAAATAGAAATGGAAAAAGAAGGCAAGGATCTTATACTTGAATTTAGCAAAGAATTTCAATTGGAAGTACCGGAAGGATTAAATGAAATATTAGAAAAGCAATACATACACAACAAAGTTATTGAAATAGATAAGGTTAAAGAAGAGATATTCAAAATAATAGATAATGAGGAAGAAAATGTTTAGAATAAAAGTACCAGCAACATCAGCTAATATAGGTCCAGGATTTGATAGCCTGGGATTAGCTTTAAATAAATATAATTATGTAAATTTTAAGCCTGGAAATGAAAAACTTAAAATCTCTGGAAATCTTGATAAATTTTTAGATAATAATAACTTAGTATATAAATCTTACAGAAAAACAGAAAAATATTTTAATAAAAACCCCAAAAATATAACGATAGAAATAGAAAGCTATATTCCTTTCTCTAGAGGATTAGGCAGTAGTGCAGCTTGTGCTGTAAGCGGAGTTTTAGGAGCTATGCTTATACACGATATAAAGTTAGATAAAAATATCATACTCAATATTGCTAATGAAATTGAAGGACATCCAGATAACGCAGCTTCCTGTATATATGGGGGACTAACAGCTTCTCTTAAAAGTGAAAAGGGAATAAATATAGAAAAATATAAAGTATCAGAAAGCATAAAGTTTTATGCCTTTATTCCTGATTTTGAATTGTTGACAAAAGACTCTAGGAGCATTCTTCCTGATCAAATTAGTCATTGTGATGCAGTTTTTAATTTATCGAGAATTCCATTCTTAATAAAAGGATTAAGAAAAGGAGATATGAATTTAATTAAGGACACAATACAAGATAAACTTCATCAACCATATAGAGAAAAACTTGTAAAAGAAGTGGAATCAATTAAAGATATTATAAATAAATACGAAAGCGTTTACTATATAAGTGGAGCAGGTCCAACGATTATGAGTATATCAAAAAAAGATAATTTAGAAGAACTTTATAAGAAGGAAGTGTCTAAATTAGAAAATAAATGGGAAGTATTAAAATTAAATGTAGATAATGAAGGCTTTAAATATAGGAGTATTCAACTATGATAAAGAAATATTTAATTGTTAATAAAAAAATATTACCAGAAGTATACGAAAAAGTTATAAAGGCAAGAAGAATAATAAACGAAGATAGTTCTAAAAATATAAGTGAAGCAGTAAAAGAAGTAGGTATTAGCAGAAGTACTTATTACAAATATAAGGATTATGTGTTTTCTCCATCTGAAAATTCAATTGGTAGAATAGCAGTATTTTCTATGATATTAGCTCATAAAAAAGGTGTTTTATCAAAAGTAATAAATAATATATCAGACCATAACATTAATATATTAACTATTAATCAAACAATACCAATTAATCAAAAAGCAAATATAAACCTTTCATTGGATGTCTCAGGAGTAAATATATCTTTAGATGAAATGATGAGTAATATAAAAAAAATAGAAGGTGTAATTTCTTTTGAATTATTATCAATAGAATAAGCTGCCCAAAAAATTGACAGAAACATAATATTATGCTATATTATTTTTAATTAAGTTTAAGGAAGATTATTATGAGTAGATTTGTAGGAGACATAATAAAATTCAATATAATTCATCATCATAGTTGAAGGTTTGCTTTGTGAACATTGGTTCATAGATGCAAGCTTTGTTAGAGTGTGATAAGACTGCATCTATGATGGATAAGAAGATTTTAACCATACAGATGTTAGTCTGTGTGGTTTTTTTATTATATAAAATTAAAGAGGAGGGTATATGAAATTTAAAAATGTAGCTGAGGAGTTAGAATTTTCACAGAAAAGGTATAAGATAAAGAATGATATAGAAAAGTTATTTATTGAAAAAAAATATATAAATTACGAAACAAATTTAGTTGAAGATATAAAAGAAGATTACCTGAAAAACTTACAATTTAAGGATGGTGGAGTTGTTAAAGTAATAGGTGATGACGGTAGAATTTCTATTTTATCTAGAGACATAACTACTAATTTATTAAATAAGTTAATTCCTAATTGGGACTTGAATTCTAAAGCTAAATTATTTTATTATGGAAAAATTTTTAAAAAGGATAATAATAAAATAAAAGAAATTCGACAAATGGGAGTAGAATGCATAGGATTAGAAACAATAGATTCTGACAAAGAAATGATTGACTTAATAGATTCAATTATGAAAAATTACAGAAATAAGTATATTATAGAGATAGGTACTTCTGAATACCTAAAAGGTATTCTAAGTGAATTTTATTTAGATGAAGTAGAATATAACTTTATAATTAATTTAATAAATAAAAAAAACAAAGAAGACTTAAAAAAATATATGAAAAAATTTGAAAAAACACCAAGTAGAGAAGCTCTTGAAAACATAATAGATATGAGAGGATCAATAGAAGAAGTATTAATAAAGGTTGAAAAATATTATACTAATCAAAAAATGAAAAAGGGGCTTGAAGAACTAAAAGAGATTAATAGTTATATAAATAAAGAGAAAATTGATTCTGAAAATATAATTTGTGATCTTTCTATAACTTCTAGCTTAAATTATTATTCGGGTTTAATGTTTAAAACTTATTATGAAGAAGCAAATAAAGAAATAATAAAAGGTGGAAGATATGATATAGATAGTGATGGATATGGAGATATAATTCCAGCTATTGGATTCTCTGTGGAAATAGACGAAATTTTAAGAAATTTATATAAGAAAGGAAATATCTAATGGATAAATTGAGGATAGCTATTCCAAAAGGTAGAATAGGAGAAGATACTGTAGAACTTTTTAATAAAATAGAAATAGGTAAATCTGTAGATTTAAAAAGTAGAAAACTTGTATTTTATGATGAAGAAAATAATATTGAATTTGTTTTATTAAAAAATGCAGATGTTATAACTTATGTAGAAAATGGAGTAGCTGATATAGGTATCGTAGGAAAAGATATGATTATAGAAAGCAAAAAAGATGTCTATGAATTACATAATTTAAAGTTTGGTAACTGTGATATGTGTATAGCAGGTAAAGAAGATAAAGAAATTTATAATAGAGATTCAGTTATAAAAGTAGCTACTAAATTTACTAATTCTGCTAAAGATTACTTTAATGATAAAGGACAGGAAATATCGATTATTAAATTAAATGGTTCTGTAGAATTGGCACCAGTACTAGGATTAACAGATGTAATAGTAGATATAGTAGAAACAGGGTCTACGCTTAAGGCAAATGGACTTAAGGTCTTAGAAAAAATGTATCCAATAAACTCTATGCTTATATGTAATAAAATTTCCTATAGATTTAAATACAAAAAAATAAATCGAATTATCAACAAAATTATCCAAGCAGAGGGAGGGAACAAAGATGATTAAAATTATTAAAGAAAAGAGTAATAGAAAATTTATCCAAGATTTGAATTCAAGAAGTGCTAATGACTATAAAAAAGTTTTGAAAGACGTAGAAAATATCGTAGAAGATGTTAAAGAAAACGGAGATAAAGCACTAAAAAAATATGCAGAAAAGTATGATGGAATTAAAACTGATAACTTTCTCGTTTCACCTACAGAAATTGAAGAAGCATTAAATAATATCGATAGTAAATTGTTAAAAACAATTAAAAAAGCATACGAAAATGTATATGATTATCATAAAAGACAAAAAAGAGAAACTACAACTTACAAACCTCACGATGAAGATACCATACTAGGTCAAATTATTAATCCAATTAAAAAAGCAGGAATTTATGTTCCAGGTGGAAAAGCAGCTTACCCTTCTACAGTTATAATGAACGCTGTACCAGCTAAAATAGCAGGAGTTGAGGAGCTAGTAATGATAACTCCAGTTAAAAAAGATGGTAAGGTTTTAAATTCGATTTTAGCAGCTGCAAATATATGTGGGGTCGATAAAATTTATAAAATTGGAGGTGCTCATGGAATTGCTGCTTTAGCTTATGGAACAGAAACTATTTCTAAGGTTTTTAAAATTACTGGTCCTGGTAATATTTATGTAAGTGCAGCTAAAAAAATTGTTTCAGAAAGTGTAGGAATAGATATGATAGCCGGACCAAGTGAAATATTAATAGTAGCCGACAAAAATGCAAATCCAAAATATATAGCTGCTGA